>CANFEI010000024.1 GCA_947445495.1 Alcaligenaceae bacterium | reverse complement strand
TTGCTTGGGCAATTGGGTTGCGAATTCTCTTCGAAAGTGGAGAGCGAACCGGGTTTTGGTTTGAAATGTGCCAGGCGGGTATTCACATTAACTTAGTGCTCATGGCCTTGAATTTATTACCTATTTTGCCGCTAGATGGGGGCCGCGTTCTGTTCAGCCTGCTGCCTAACCGTCTGGCTTGGCAATACGGTCGCATGGAGCCCTATGGCATGTGGATCGTGATTGCGCTTTTGGCGACAGGTATGTTGAGCACGCTTATTTCTCCACTTGTCGGGTTGGGGGAGTGGATCGTGCGGATATTTCTATAGGTTTTCGCTATTGTTTTGCCGCTTATCCGTTAAACTTAAGCACTATTTTTAATGGCGCTTGCGCGCCCCTAAGTGTGCTCCGGACCCAAGAATATTTATGGCTACGACCTCATCTACAAAGGGACCCCAGTTTCAGGGGAGTATGGTTGCTCTTGTGACCCCCATGCATCCTGATGGCAGTATCGATTACGACAGTTTTAAAGCGCTGATCGATTGGCACGCGAAAGAGGGGACGGATGCCTTGGTGATCGTGGGAACCTCAGGTGAATCCCCAACCGTTGATGTAGACGAACACGCAGAGCTCATTCGCTTGGCGGTTGTGCATTCCGCGGGCCGTATTCCAGTCATCGCGGGTGTCGGTGCGAACTCAACTGCCGAAGCGATTCACCTCGCTGAGCATGCCCGCAAAGTCGGCGCCCATGCGGGGTTGTCTGTTGTGCCTTACTACAACAAACCCTCCCAAGAGGGCATGTACCAGCACTTCAAAGCGATCCAAGAAGCGGTTGACTTGCCGACAATTCTGTATAACGTGCCAGGCCGCACTGTGGCAGATCTTGCGCATGACACCGTCGTGCGTCTGGCTCAGGTCCCTGGGATTATCGGAATCAAAGACGCGACAGGAGACATTGGACGTGGGGCCTTATTGATCCGTGACCTACCTGCTCGCTTTGCCGTGCTGAGTGGTGACGATGCGACGGCTGCGGCGTTGATCCTATTGGGTGGTCGAGGCAATATTTCCGTGACAGCCAATGTCGCACCACGAGCGATGCATGACATGTGTGCCGCAGCGCTGAAGGGTGATGTCGCAAAAGTGCGCGAACTTAACGAACTGCTTGGGCCACTCAATAAGCTCTTGTTCGTCGAAGGAAATCCTGTCCCGGTGAAGTGGGCATTGCATCAAATGGGTCGTATTCCCAAGGGGATACGACTGCCGTTAGTTGAACTGAGCGCGCAGTTTCATGCGCCACTGCGGGCCGCGATGGTCCAGGCAGGATTACTCTAAGATGAAAACTCAAGGCTCCAACGTGAAATTTTTAAAAGTAACGGCCCTGCTTGGGCTTGCGTTCATTAGCGGTTGTGCCCAAATGCGTTCCTTGCTGGATGGCGACAACTCCGTTGACTACAAAAGCGTGGTGATGGCCGATCCGCTGAGCATTCCCCCGGACATGACTCAAGCAGCAAGCGACCCTCGTTATCGCGCACCTGCCAGCGGCTCCACGACGTTTAATCAGTTTCAGCAGGCTGGACAACAGGCTTCGGTCAAGGGTGCGAGCGCGACTCAGTCAGCGGTATTGCCCACGCGTAACGACATGCGCGTCATGCGTGATGGTGATTTGCGTTGGTTGTCGGTCGATCTGCCCGCGGATAAAGTTTTTTCGCTCGCTGCGGATTTCTGGAGTGAAAATGGATTCACATTGGATGTGACGGATCCGAAGGCGGGGCTGCTCGTTACGAACTGGGCAGAAAATCGTGCAAAAATTCCCGAAAGCTGGATTCGTCAATTGCTAGGTGCGGCATTGCGAGGTTTGTGGGATAGCGGCACGCGTGACAAGTTCCGCACGCGGATAGAGCGCGCGGGTACACGTACCGAGGTTTATATTTCGCATCAGCATATGGACGAGATGGCGACTGCCCAGGACGGTACGGAGATCCGATGGATGCGCGGTAAAGAAGATCCAGGTCTCAATGCAGCGATGCTCGCACGCTTGATGGTATTTATGGGTGAGGATGTCGACGGCGTGCGCAAGAAGATGGCGCAGGCCGCAGCGAACCCCCAAGGCCCTAAAGTTGTGGCCCCAACAACAGATAAGTCGATACTGATTATTAGCGAAAGTTTTGATCGTGCTTGGCGGCGGGTTGGTGTCGCGCTAGATTCAGGTGGTTTCGCCGTGGATGATCGCGATCGCTCAGCCGGAGATTATTACGTTCGTTACGTGGATAGTGATACAGGCATCAAACGCGAAGATCCTAATTTCCTGAGCCGCTTGTTTGGGGCGAAAGATCCGGGCAAGGCACCCACCTATCGGATTCATTTAGTTGCTCGTGGGAATAATACTGAAGTGACCGTGTTGACAGACAAAGGTGTGCGCGACGAGAGTGATACGGCGAAACGCCTACTCGCGGTACTCGCGGATAAGATTTAACGTTTAAACAATGGGGGCGAAGGCCCCCTTGTTAGCCTGGAGCGCACGTCCTTTGTCGAGGTGCGGGGAGGGCGGTCCTCAGCAACATCTGCTGCGGCTAAACATGAGGTTTTGCGAGCACAGAAAGGCCGACTCAGTGTGTCTGAGAGGAAGTGCGAGAGTCTTCCAAGATCATCTGAGCAGCTTTGTCCGCAACCATGATGACAGGGGCACTTGTATTGCCTGAGGGTACTTTAGGCATGATTGATGCATCCGCTACACGTAAGCCCTCAATGCCATGGACGCGCAAGCGATGATCAACCACCCCAAGCGGATCGGAACCCATGCGGCAGGTACCAACAGGGTGGTACATAGTCTGTGCTTGTTCACGGCAGTAGGCGATCAGCTCTTCGTCGGTATTGCGTTGCGGCCCCGGCAAGGCCTCCCCCGTACACATCTCGCTGAAGGGTGCGTGCGCAAAGATGCGGCGTATCAACCGTAAACCGAACACTAAGGGTGCTGTGTCTCGTGGGTCTGTGAGGTAGCTCGCAAACATGCTTGGCGCCTGACGAAAATCAGCCGATTTCAACGATACTGAGCCCGCAGAGTGCACGTGGAGCAAGCCGCAAGATGCCGTGATTGCCGGGAAGTTATCCGCCTGGAACATGCCACCCGCTCCGAGCATGCTGAAGGGACGCATCTGCATTTGTAGATCGACTTTGTCGGAGTTCACGCCTGATTTGGCAAAGAGTGCCACTTGCGCTGCCGCAGAGTTGAGGAGCCCTTTGCGACTGATTGCGTAGCGCAATACATCGGGGATCATTCTGAATTTACTGCAAATCTTGTGATTGACTGAGAACGCTGGCTTGACCTTTGCCATCGCGTGCACATAAACGTGGTCATGTAAATTTTGTCCGACACCAGGTAGAGGATGTATTACGGTGATGCCATGCTTGCTAAGCTCATCGACTGGCCCAATCCCTGACAGCATTAATAGTTGAGGTGAATTGATCGCGCCGGCTGAAAGAATTACTTCGCCAGCCGTCACTTCTATCGTTTGGCCGTTTTGTTCGTAGCGCACGCCTGTTGCGCGTTTGCCGATCACGACAATCCGTTCTACTAGAGCGTTGACTGCGACGGACAGATTTTTTCTATGACGGACAGGCTTTAAAAAGGACCTCGCGGCGGAAGAGCGAATACCTCGATGAATCATTAACTGCACGTAGCCCACACCCGCTTGCTGAGGTCCATTGAAGTCGTCGTTCGGGTTTATGCCTGCATTCACTGCGGCGGCAACAAAGGCCTGTGAGGCGGGGTGAGGCTCCTGGAGCGCAGAAACTTTTAACTCGCCGCCCGAGCCATGCAGCTCGGACTCTCCAGCAAAATGGCACTCTGTAGCTTTGAAGTGCGGCAGCACATCCTCCCAGCCCCAGCCAGGGTTGCCGGCATCGCGCCAACCGTTGTAGTCGTCTGGTGTGCCGCGCATATAGACATGCCCATTGATACTGCTAGAGCCTCCGAGCGTCTTGCCTCGAGGCCAATGTAGCCTGCGTCCATTCAAGCCGGGCTCGGGTTCGGAGTGGTAGCCCCAGGTGATGGTTGGGTCAGCCACAATACGCGGCACGCCCGCAGGAATCTTGATCCAGGGGTTCGTATCGGCGGGTCCGGCCTCGAGGAGCAGCACGGACTTGCTCCCATCAGCCGACAGTCTGTTCGCTAACACGCAGCCGGCAGAGCCTGCGCCAATAATGACAAAATCGTAAGCCGTGTTCATGTGCGTGATTCCTATTTCAACTTGCGTAAATCGGCCCAATACTTGGTATCGTGGTCGGCTGAGGCAAAATAAGCTGAAGTTTAGTCTGGCGCGTTCAGATCAATGCCTTCGTGGTGCGCTACTTTTTCCAACGCTTGCTCAAACAGTGCGCGGGCCGAACCGGATACCGACGATAAATAGGCATGCAAGTGTGCGTCTTTAGTGCTTGTATTTAAACACTCCTGACTATACTGCTCGAAGCTTGCAAGCTGCGCAATGATTTCTGCGACATGGCGCGGGCACTCGCATAAAACATTGGTCGAAATCCCACTAACTTTCTTGAGTACTTGATCTGAGTACTTTCGGGCCGGTATCGTGATGCTTGTCGAGGTCTCACTGAGTTGCTGGGTGGCATCCACCACAAGCACCGAGTTAATGAGTTCGGCCAGCTCGTAGTCTGATATTGGCTCGCGGCGCACAATCATTCCAAGCTCACGCATCGTACGTACCACTTGCTCTCGGCCGTAGTTGTACAGCACGACAATTTGGCTTGCTCGCATCGCGCGCGCAGCTTGCAAAATTTCGTGCACAACAATTTCGTGCAACGTGTTGATTTTCAGTAGAAAAATGTCGGGTGATGTCGTTGATAGCGTCTGGCGGGCACTTTCAACGCTCTGGTACACGCCTACGGCAGCAAGCTGCACATTTTGTAGATGGGTTGCAAATGCGTTGTTTTCAACTTGGCCTGCCAAAGCCAGGCCAACGATGACTAAAGAGACGCTTCGGTTGTGGGTGGTGCTCGTCGCGTTATTTTTTTGACCAGATTGCTTTTGTCTTAAGTCGTTTAGCTCTGCGACAGCAAGCGGTGCGATGGTGCTGATCGCGTAGCCCTGATCGCTGAGCTGTTTTAAAAGCGTCGCCCGCAGGAGATCTTCCTCGCCATACATTCGATGCTGCCCCGCTGTTTTGTTGGGGTGTAGCGCTTGGTGTCGCGACTCCCAAACACGCAAAGTGGAGACAGGGACGCCAGCTAGCTTTGCGATGGCACCGATACGATACTGTTGGGTGGAAGATTTCAATTTAAATTTAGCTTGAATAGATATTGAGTAGATTATAGGACATATTTAAGTTATTTTGTATTTTTGAGTAGATATTTGATAGATAATCTACTTTATGAAAAGTTTTAACCTACTCACAAAAGAGAAAGTCCATGAGCGCAAACGAAGCAAAACATGCCTTGAACTTGGTCGTCTTGCTGGCGAAGCTTCCCAAGGCTTCGACACTGACGACACAGGAACTCGCCAGACGCCTGGGTTTATCAGTTTCTTACGTTGAGAATCTACTGAAGGTGTTGCGTGCCCATGAGATGGTGAGCTCGCGGCGTGGGCCCATGGGAGGGCACTGCTTCTGCGGCTCTGTCGCGAACTTGTCAGTCTGGGACATCGTCTCGGTATTCTATGTTGCACCGACAGCGCTTCGGCATAGCGGGACGCGCGAGGATTTCACTGGGTGGCTTGAGGCGCAGTATGAGCAGGCGCGTATCGAATTTTTTAAGTCCCAGCGTTTCGCCGTTTTGTTAGGCGAGCAAGCGCCCGATTGGGAGAGTGAGGGTTGTGTTGAGCGAGAGGCACCACATTTTGAATACGCTGAGTCACACTTCCAGAATCATCGAGATGGCGTGGGAAGATCGCACGCCTTTTGAAGCCATCACACAGCAGTTCGGCTTAAACGAGGCGGAGGTGATAAAGTTGATGCGTCGCGAACTCAAGCGCGCATCCTTTAAACTTTGGCGCAAGCGTGTAACGGGTCGTCAGACCAAGCACTTCGTACTCAGACCTGAGTCAATGGTGCATGAGTACCGTCACGCTGCACGCCTAGGAAACCGATGACTTCAACACACCTCGCACCGCCCTTGATCGCTCCCAGCGACTTGCAGGCTGTGCTCAAGAAACAAGGCTTTGCGGTGGTGGCGCCTGACGCCGTCAGTGCGCTTAGTGGCGTGAGCCTTATTGAGTTGGTACGCTTCAATTCGTTTTGGAACGATCTGCCTCCTGATCAGTATTTGAAGGACGGTGGTCGCTATCGAAGGCGGCGCCACGCAAGTTTTTTAGTGCAGGGTGGGGTGGTCTCCCAATACGCTCATCGCGCACACTGGCAGCCTCTTTCTTACAACGCGCTGCATGGTGGAATGCGTCGCTGGTTCGAGCCCTTGGATGCCGTCATGACTAGCTCGGCAGCCTGGCCAGCCTTAATCGCTTTTTTGGGTCGCGTGGCCTCTGGGTTGCGAGGTGAGCAGACTTGGTTCGTCGAGGCGCATCCGTTTCGCATTGATACCACCGATGGCATTGGTAGGCCCACTCCGGAAGGTGCGCACCGAGACGGCGTAGATCTTGTGGCCGTCTTTCTAATCGGTCGTCAAGGCATTAAGGGCGGTGAGACTCGGGTGTTTGATGTGAGTAGTCCACTTGGACAGCGCTTCACCCTGACCGAGCCTTGGTCACTACTATTGCTTGATGATGAGAGGGTGATCCACGAAACCACCCCCATTCAGCCGCAGAGTGAATTGGGGTGGAGGGATACGCTAGTGGTGACGTTACGGGCAGGCGGCTTCTTAGATGAACCCGCTCAATCCATTGCGCAGGACTGAGTCTGTTACTTCTTCATGCCATCTACAATTTTCTTGTAGATATCCAGCTCAGTAACGATGAGCCTCTTGAACTCTTGCTGTGACATTTTTGTCGCGTCAGCTCCGGTATTCGCTAATTGCTTGGCGACAGCTGGATCGGAAATCACCTCATTTAACGATTTGCTTAGGCGTTCGATGACCGCGGCAGGCGTATTGGCAGGCGCCGACAATCCCAGCCATAATGATGCCCGATATCCCGCAACGCCGGCCTGCTGCATCGTGGGGACATCAGGTATTTCCGCAGAGCGCGTCGTGGTGCCAACGGCTAAGGCTTTGATCGAATTCGCTTTGATTTGCGCGAGTACTGCAGGCATGGAGCCGAAGAGAACTTGAACCTCATCAGCCATCACTGCCTTCGTCGAGTCTGCGTTACTGCTGTAGGGGATGTGTTCCATTTTTACCCCGGTAGCGTTCAAGAACATGAGCGCTGCGAGGTGAGTGGTAGACCCCTGTCCAGCAGAGCCGTAGTTTAATTTCCCCGGGTTCTTCTTGGCCAGTTCGATGAGTTCTTTCACTGAGCCCACGCCAGATTTATTGCTGACGACAAGAACATACGGTGTTTCAGCAATCATCCCGATGTGTTCAAAACTTTTGATCGGATCGTACTTGACTGTGTCGTTCGTAAGTGGGCCCACAACAAGCGTGCTTGTCGTAGACATTAAGATGGAATATCCATCGGCAGGCATTGTGGTGGCTTGCTGCGTGCCGAGGGTGCCCCCCACGCCACCTTTGTTTAACACAACCACTGGTACACCCAGATTCTTTGCCATGGCTTGCGCAGTAATTCGTCCCACGATGTCAGTGGATCCGCCCGCGCCAAAAGGTACCATCATCGTGATTTGACGAGTGGGGTACGTTTGTGCGCTTGCAGTGCCTAGATAAATAAGGTTTGCGGTGACCGATAAACAAGTAGTCGCAAGAAGTTGTCTGATGAGTCGAGTGCGCATGATGTTATCTCCAAAGAACCTAATTTATCGTCTTGGTGTTATTTGCGACGTGCAACGAGTACAACATAATTACCATCTTTGTAGTAGCCAAATCGGTAGTTCAGTGGTTTGATATCCGAGCGTTGCGTAAAGGCCTGGGCTAAGTCTGTGTGATAGCTTTGAAACGCATGGTGGGCAATGACGAACTTTCCGTACATCGAAACATCAAATGATTTGATGAGGGCGGAGTAATTTAGAGCGGTCTCGTCCTGCACAATCAAGGGCGCTCGCGTGAGGATCTCATTGGCGATCATATTGAAATTCGCATTTTGGGGTAGATGCGAGGCCGCTTTAAATATGGTGGGATGTACCGCGGCAGCCTGGACAAATTTCAAATTTTCTGGCGAAGCCTGTAAGCCAGGGTTAGATAGGTCCATTTTTAGGTAATCCAGCACAATAGGCTTACCCGCTTTTGTCGCATAAATTCGAACGGATGGCCAGAGATGAGTTTCTGCCGGAATTTCTTCGACATCGCCTTCTGAGTTGATCTTGATAGGCACAATGCGATCAAGCTCAAAGCCTTGCAGCTTCATGAATATCGTGATGAAGGTGCTCGATCCTACCCGTCCTTGCGTGGCGTAGTAGTAGCGGTCCAAATAAGACGTGACGAAAAATCCGTGTGTTCCGTAGAGTTGCCACGCTGAGACGAGAATATCCAGCGCTTGATCTGTCAGCTGAGTATTCAGTACGCCAAGATTCAACGGACGTTCGGCGTTTTGCATCGCGACCATAATGTAGCGCTTTGCGTTGGGATACATCTGATAGGCCGTGGTGAAGTCTGGACCCGAAAACGGGTAGAACACGGTTTCATTGACTTGCGGCACTTCGGTTTTTGCCCACTCCACCATGGGCGTGCCAATTTTTTGTGTGTACTCCGACCAGTTCGTCTCCACGGTCTGGGTGTAAGTCGCCCACTTCTGACTTTGACTCAAGTGATCAGGTAATCCGCTCGCAGGTGTTTTGCCGATGAGCAGCGTCGCCACATCGTCGTACTGCGCAGCGGTCAATAAACCGCTCGTCGACGGTATTGCGCTAGCCTGAGCAGCCGGAGTTGCAGGGAGTGCTGGGGAGGTTTGCGCAATCGCTGTTGCCTGAAGACCGGCGATGACGGTGATCGCGCAGAGAAGTTTTTTTAGACCAGCGTCTTGAATTGTTGTTGTGTGCATGGGATAGGAGTCGGTACGAAAGCAATAAAGGTGAAAAAATAATCGAACAGTTTATTGCAATTGACTAACTCTATTCTAAGTCATTGATTTATATAAATTATTTTTATAGCGTGGCGTAGATCAAGGCGTTGACACGCTCACGATACGCTTTGCGCAAATTCGTGGTTGTCTTCGG
>CANFEI010000023.1 GCA_947445495.1 Alcaligenaceae bacterium | reverse complement strand
TTAAGATGCCGTCCTTAAAAACTCCGACCGCGAGCGCAGCGGTTTTATGTTGATGGGGTGAAACCGATGCGTGGGTGCTGAATTCCATGTGGCAAACCTGTGAGAAGGTGAAAAGTAAGTAAATATTGTCTGCGTGAATTATCACGCATGTTGAACGCCTATGCGTATGAATCTATAGGGGACCGATGCTAAGAATTTCAGGGATTAAGTTTATACGAATTTGTTATGTAGGATATTCCCTTTATTACTTATAATCGTGGTCAGGGGAGAGATCATATGAATTTGCAGCAATTTCGTTTTATCCGCGAGACCATTCGACGCGACTTTAATCTAACCGAGGCCGCACGTTCGCTGTTTACGTCCCAGCCTGGCGTGTCCAAAGCAATTCTCGAGTTCGAGGATGAGCTTGGTGTGCAGATTTTTGAGCGCCACGGCAAGCGCATAAAAGGCCTGACCAAGCCCGGTCGCTCAGTGGCCGTGGTGGTTGAACGCATTATGTGCGAGATCGATAACCTCAAAAAAGTGAGCGATGAGTTCGCGCGGCGCGATGAAGGCAGTCTCGTCATTGCTTGTACGCATACGCAGGCGCGCTATGTCTTGCCCAAAATTATTCCTGGCTTTCGACGCCACTTTCCGAAGGTGCATCTCTCGCTTGCAGAGGGCAGTCCACCGCAGCTCGCAGAGATGGTGCTCAATGGCCAAGCAGATCTGGCGATTGCAACGGAATCGCTTGCCTTGACGCCTGGGTTGACGACCTTGCCGTGCTATAGCTGGTCGCATTCGGTGGTGGTGCGGCCCGAGCATCCGCTCGTTGCGCTGTCGCGTAAAAAGAATTTTGTGCTCACGCTTGAGCATTTAGCCAGTTACCCCGTCATTACGTATGATCGTGCGTTCTCGGGGCGGGGCTCGGTTGATCGTGCGTTTGAGGCACAAGGTCTGCGGCCAGATATCGTTCTTGAAGCAGTTGATGCCGATGTTATTAAGACCTACGTCGATGTGGGCCTGGGAATCGGAATCATTGCCGGGATGGCCTATGAGCCGCAGCGCGATACCAATTTGGTCTGTATCCCGGCGGGCCATCTTTTTGGCGAACAAACCACGCGCATTGCGTTGAAGTCTGGCGTGTTTTTACGTGATTACGTCTACGCCTTTATTTCCATGCTGACACCGGAGCTCGATGCGGATCGGATTCGGGAGTTAGTCGAGAAAAAATGAGAATAGGTATCATTACGCTTGCTATTTAAATGAGAATCATTATCATTTGGTCTGTACCTTTTCAAATCAGGAGCAGACATGATTCCCACTATCAGCGCAGTAATCGTCGGGGCCGATCGGCTCGGCAACATTCCCAACCTGCTGCGTGATCACAATATCGCGATCACCCATCACATCAGTGGGCGGGACCCCTCGCATCAAAAGAAGACGTTGCAACTGCCCACTGGGACACAAATCGTGATCCTGCTAACAGACTTTCTTGGCCATAACGTCATGAAAACATTCAGAAATGCTGCACAACGTTCAGGTATAAAAGTGGTTGCCTGCAGGCGTTCTGTATGCGCGATGCAGCAGGCTTTAGAGCAGTGTGGGTTGTGCGGGTTAGCGCGCTGCGACTTCCGTGGCAGGGCTTAGGCGGCGCGCGCCGGTATAACGCATGGTCCAGTAGCGGAGATTCATGTCTTCGATACGGACCACGCCCCCACGGGCAGGTGAGTGAACAAACTTGTCCTGGCCCAGATACACCCCAACATGCGAATAGCGTGTCCCAAGCGTATTAAAAAATACTAAGTCACCCACTGCTAAGTCGTTGCGTCTGATGCTGTCGCCGTATGTGGCGATGTCATCCGCACGCGGCGGCAACTTCAGTCCGAGCGACTGTTGGGCAGAATACAAAACCAAGCCGCTGCAATCAAAACCCGTTTCGGGCGATTTACCACCCCAGGTGTAGCGAATACCCAGATGCGTCAGTGCTTGCGCCGCCAAGGGGTGATTGATATCCCCGATGATCAGGCCGGAGCCATTTCTCAAGCGATTAACAAAGGCCCCGATGGGGTCTGTTGCATTGCGCCAATCTAGTGAGTAACCGCCAATCCCTGACCCCGCTTGCTTGTTGGAGTCCGCGCAACCAGTCAGTGCAACCGCCAGCGCGCAGGCCGTCACCCATCCCAGCCGACGGCTAGACGAGCGCAGATGCGAAGCGGTAGATGTAAAAACTGACATGGCACACATTACAAAAAAAGGATTTGGCAAGCCTCGTGCAAGCTTAGCTTGTCATAATCATAGTACAAAAAGTGCGAAATCCTGCAGAAACTGCTTGTGGAGACCCTATCCATGATCGAGATCGTTTTTGGACGGCTGAAGCTAAAATTGAAGATTCGAGTGCTCTCGAACAAACTAAGGATTCCCTATGAAAACTAAACCCATGTTGACCGATGCTGACGTTTCTTTGATTCTGTCGGCTGCCAAAGCGCACGCACAAGCCAATAAGTGGGCGGTGACGATTGCCGTCGTGGATGATGGCGGGCACCTACTTGGTCTGCAACGCTTGGATGGCGCGAATACGATTTCGGCCCATATTGCGCCGGCTAAAGCGCATACTGCGGCAATGGGTGCGCGCCCCTCTAAGGTTTACGAAGATGTTATTAACAACGGACGCATGTCGTTTCTGTCGGCTCCGTTGATTCAGGGCATGCTGGAGGGCGGCGTGCCAATTATGGCTGAAGGCCATACGGTGGGTGCGGTCGGTGTGTCGGGAGTACAGTCCTCCGAAGATGCACAGATCGCGACAGCCGGGATTGCAGCACTTAAGTTATAAAAATTTTTTTCAAACGGGCATTCGCCCCGGTGACCGAGGAGACAATATTCCATGGCTAATTCAATTGAATCCGTGATGGTGGAAACGCGCGTATTCCCACCACCCCAGAGCTTCGTCCAACAAGCCAATGTTTCAGGGCAGGCCGCTTATCAGGCACTCCTTGACGAAGCGGATCAGGATCCGAATGCTTTCTGGGGGCGTCTGGCCCGTGAGCAGTTGCAGTGGACCAAGCCTTTCACCAAGGTGCTTGATGAATCGCGTGCGCCGTTCTTTGAGTGGTTCGGTGACGGCGAGCTCAATGTCTCTGCCAACTGCTTGGATGTCAATCTCAAGAATGGCAACGCCAACAAAATCGCAATTATCTTTGAAACCGATGGGGGCGAAGTCCTCAAGATTACCTACCAGCAGCTCTACGAGCGCGTGTGCAAATTTGCGAATGGATTAAAGTCGCTTGGTTACAAGGTGGGTGATCGGTCAATCATTTATCTACCGATGTCGATTGAAGCGATTGTCGCGATGCAGGCTTGCGCTCGTTTGGGCATTACGCACTCGGTGGTGTTTGGCGGTTTCTCTGCTAAAAGTTTGCACGAACGTATTGTGGATGTCGGTGCGAGTTTGGTGATTACCGCCGACGAACAACTGCGTGGTGGTCGGGCGATTCCACTTAAGCCAGCCGTTGACGAAGCATTCGGCATGGGCGCCTGTGAGGCTGTGCGCCATTGCGTCGTCTACAAACGCACAGGTGGCAAGGTCAATTGGGATGCCAAGCGCGACGTATGGATGCACGATTTAGTAGAAAAGCAGGCGGCCGACTGTGCGCCCGTTGCGGTCAATGCCGAACACCCTTTGTTTATTTTGTACACGTCTGGTTCAACCGGCAAGCCTAAGGGCGTGCAACATTCCTCCGCGGGCTACCTGTTGTGGGCAAAGCTCACGATGCAGTGGGTCTTTGATGCGAAAGCGAACGACGTGTTCTGGTGTACGGCCGATGTGGGCTGGGTCACAGGACACACCTACATCACGTATGGCCCCTTGGCTGCAGGTTTGACGCAGGTCGTGTTTGAGGGTGTGCCGACCTATCCTGATGCAGGTCGCTTCTGGAGGATGATTCAGGACCACAAGGTTTCAATTTTCTATACTGCGCCAACAGCGATTCGCTCTTTGATAAAGACTTCAGACGCCGTCGCAGCGCATCATCCCAAGTCCTACGATATGTCGAGCTTGCGCCTGCTGGGTTCGGTGGGTGAGCCCATCAATCCAGAGGCTTGGATGTGGTACTACAACAATGTGGGCGGCGGTCGTTGCCCGATCGTTGACACCTGGTGGCAGACAGAAACCGGTGGCCACATGATTACCCCGCTGCCTGGTGCGACGCCGCTTAAGCCTGGCTCGTGCACGACACGTTTGCCTGGTATTACCGCAGCAATCGTGGATGAAGTAGGGGGCGATGTTGGGGCAGGACAGGGTGGTTTCCTCGTCATCAAACGTCCTTGGCCTTCCATGATCCGCACGATCTGGGGCGATCCAGATCGTTTTGTGAAGAGCTACTTTCCTCCCGAGTTGCGTGGTTACTACTTGGCGGGTGATGGTGCGCAATGCGATAAGGACGGTTGTTTCTGGATCATGGGGCGTATTGATGACGTCTTGAACGTCTCTGGCCATCGTCTTGGAACCATGGAAGTCGAGTCTGCATTGGTTGCTCACGAGATGGTTGCTGAGGCCGCAGTGGTGGGGCGCCCCGATCCAACAACGGGTGAAGCTGTTGTGGCGTTTGTGGTGCTCAAGCGCAGCCGCCCAGAGGGTGACGAGGCGATCGCGATCGGCAAGCAATTACGCGATTGGGTAGCCAAAGAGATCGGTCCGATTGCCAAGCCCAAAGAGATTCGCTTCGGCGATAACTTGCCCAAGACACGCTCCGGAAAAATCATGCGTCGCTTGTTGCGTGTCGTGGCCAAGGGTGAAGTGGTCACGCAGGACGTATCCACCTTAGAAAATCCCGCGATTCTTGATCAGTTATCCAAGCCGGTCTAAGCGACGGCGGGTTTTCTTGCTTTGATAAAGAGGGGCCTTTGGGCCCTTTTTTAATAGCCCTAAGATTTGCTCGATTTTTAAACGCGAGCGAGAAGTGCGCGTTAGACTCTAAACCATCTTGCGCTTTGGAATCCATGTGGATTTCTAAGGCTCAGTAAATCCGGCTTTGGAGATTGCAATGTTGATGGCCTTTTTGGTGGTGTTGCATTTGTTGGCGGCCCTAGTTTGGGTCGGCGGGATGTTTTTTGCGCACAGTGCACTGCGCCCGACTGCGGCAAGCGTGTTGCAGCCACCAGAACGTCTGACACTGATTAGTGGCGTGTTCGGTCGCTTCTTCGTGTGGGTGAAAGGCGCAATCCTTCTGCTGTTTCTGTCAGGCTTTGGCTTAATTCACATGTTAGGCAGCTTTGGCAAGCTAGGATGGTATGTGCATACGATGCTCTTGATCGCTGTGGTCATGACCGTGATTTTTGCTTACATCTACGGTGGGCCCTTTCGTATGCTTAAATCTGCTGTGGCTGCAAAAGATTGGCCAACCGGCGGGCTAGCACTCGCCAAGATTCGACCCCTTATATTTACAAACTTGATTCTCGGTTTGATCACCGTAGCGATTGGTGCAGGAGGCCGCTACGTCTAGTGATCGTCCTCGGGATCGCTGATAACGAGGAAGTGTGATGACAAACACGGTGCGCTATGACTTTAGTGGCAAACACGCTGTCGTGACGGGTGGCGCAGCGGGCATTGGCCAAGCATGTGTTGAGCAGTTTCTTGCCGCAGGTGCGCGTGCCTCCATCTGGGATCGCGATCCCCAAGCGCTACGCGCCGCGCAAGACCTGCATGGCAGCAAGGTGCACACGGTGCAGGTCGATGTCTCTGATGCAGCGTCGGTTGCGCAAGCACTCGCTTCCTCAACAAACTTTTGCCCACACATCGACATGCTGGTCAATAGCGCTGGCATCACTGGGCCTAATGCAACGGTAGTGGACTACCCGCTGAGCGAATGGGATCGTGTGTTTGCGATCAATGTGCGCGGCACGCTCCTCACGTGTCAGGCGGTCGTGCCTAGGATGAAGCTTGCAGCACAAGGCCAAGGGGCAGGGCGCATTGTGAACATCGCTTCGGTGGCCGGCAAAGAAGGCAACCCGAACGCTTCGGCGTACAGCGCCTCGAAAGCGGCTGTGATCGGACTCACCAAGTCTCTCGGCAAAGAGCTTGCTCAAACGGGTATCACCGTAAACTGCATTACACCAGCCGCGGTCCGTACTGGAATGTTTGCGCAAATGACGCAAGAGCATATTGATTTCATGTTGTCCAAAATCCCCATGAATCGTTTTGGCGCCCCTGATGAAATCGCACATTTGGTGATGTGGTTGTCCTCGGACGCCTGCAGCTTCTCTACCGCTGCGGTGTTCGATATCTCTGGTGGCCGCGCAACATATTGATTACCCCGTGCGATAGCTGTTAAATTCAACGCTTCATCCAAGGAGAAGCAATGAAACTCGTACGCTATGGCGCTAAAGGTAAAGAAAAACCCGGCCTGATCGATAAAGAAGGCAAGTTGCGTGATCTGTCGGGCGTTATTCCCGATATCACCTCTGTGCACCTGTCCAGCGCTGAGCTGTCCAAGCTCGCGAAAATCAAAACGAGCACATTGCCCTTGGTAAAAGGTAAGCCACGCTACGGTGTGCCGCTCGCCGATGTGGGCAAGTTTTTGGCGATTGGTTTGAACTACTCAGACCATGCTGCCGAAGCCGGCATGCCTTGTCCTAAAGAGCCTATCATTTTCTTTAAGGCTGATACCAGCCTGAGCGGCCCTAATGACCCGGTGATGTTGCCTAAAGGATCAAAGAAATCCGATTGGGAAGTTGAACTTGGCGTGGTGATAGGAAAGAAAGCGCGCTACGTCAGCAAAAAAGATTCACTCAAACACGTCGCCGGCTATTGCTTGATCAACGATGTGTCAGAGCGTGAATATCAAATCGAACGCGGCGGCACCTGGGATAAGGGCAAGGGCTGCGACACGTTCGGTCCGGTTGGCCCGTGGCTCGTTACGGCAGATGAAATCAAGAATCCACAAAAGCTGGGCATGTGGTTGGATGTGAACGGCAAACGTTTTCAGACTGGCACCACCAAGACCATGATTTTTGATGTGCAGACGATTGTGAGCTATGTCAGCGAGTTTATGACGCTGATGCCAGGTGACATCATCACTACGGGTACGCCTCCAGGCGTTGGCATGGGTGTAAAGCCCAAGCCTCGCTACCTCAAGGCGGGCGACGTCATGACCCTCGGTATCGACGGTCTAGGCGAGCAGCGTCAAGAGGTTGTGGCGTTTAAGAAGTGATCCCTGAGGGTTTGGGCGCAGAGTTTGACGGCGGTGTTGGCCTCGTCGATGATGCGTCCCATTGGGATAAAGCCGTGGATTTGTCGCGCAAAGCAGATGTATTGTGTGGGCACACCTGCGGCCGATAGTTTGTCAGCGTAGTCTCGGCCTTCGTCGTGCAAGGGGTCGTAGCCCGCAGTGATCACCATTGCCGGTGGCAACCCACTGTGGTCTTTGGCCAGCATGGGCGAGCCGCGCCAGTCCTTGCGCATCCACAGCTCAGGCATGTAGTGCCCGAAAAAGTAGGCCATGGTTTCCCGGGTCAACAAATAGCCCTCGCCATTTGTGCGCATCGATTCGCGCTCTTGGCTGGCATCGGTGACTGGGTAGAGTAGTAATTGCAGGACAGGCTTAAAGGCGTTGTCTTGCTTGAGCGTTAACGCCACCACAGCGGCCAAGTGCCCGCCTGCGCTGTCCCCACCCAACGCGATACGCTTAGGGTCAATGTTTAACGTCGCAGCGTGCGCGTGTATCCATTTGGTGGCAGCCACGCAATCATCGGAGGCTGCAGGCATGACGTGCTCTGGCGCCATCCGATAGTCGATGGATAAGACAGCACAATCGGCAAGATTGGCTAAAGAGCGGCACAGCGTGTCATGGGTGTCCAGATCGCCAATGACGTGCCCACCCCCATGGTAATAAACCAGAGCCGGTAAGGTCTGAGCGGCTTTGCTACCCAGCGGACGAATCACGCGCACGATGATTGGGCCGAGCGGGCCCGGCACTTTAATATCTTTACTCTCTGCAACGTCTGGTGCTTCGGGCTGGCTAAAGAAGCGACGCTCGCGATAAAACTGCCGCGCCTCAATCGGGGGCGAAGCGTGCATCGGAGGGATGCCTTTCTCTGCGACCAGATCAATCAGGGCTTTAGCGTTGGGATCGAGCATGACAGGTTTCCTGTTGGCGAGTGACGGGGGCTTCAGCGTACTTCGATTTCGATAAAGGCGACTTCATGTGTGCTGGCGTTAATCACATTGTGATGCACGCCCGCCCCACGCGTGTAGGATTGACCGAGTTTAAGTGGAAACTCTTTAAGGCCCTCGGGCGTTTCTAGGTGCAACAAACCGTTCGCGATGGGTACCACGACGTAGTCGTGGCCATGGGTGTGCCAGCCTGTCTCTGCTCCAGGGGCAAAGCGCCACTCTGTGACGATCACGCGCTCGTTGTCAATTTGTGTAGTCGGAACTGCTTGTGGTCGTGTGCTCATGGCGTTTGCTCGCGTAAAAAATAGGCTGAATTACATACCAGTGTAGACCGGGCCTTCGCCACCCTGCGGGGCGACCCACACGATGTTTTGTGTGGGGTCTTTAATATCGCACGTTTTACAATGCACGCAGTTCTGCGCGTTGATTTGTAACTTGTCGGCGCCCTGATCATCCTTGATATATTCGTACACACCCGCTGGGCAGTAGCGTGATTCTGGCCCACCGTATTTTGCAAGGTTGACCGCCACAGGCACAGAGGTGTCTTTAAGTGTCAGATGAATCGGCTGATTTTCTTCGTGATTGGTGTTGGAGATGAACACCGAGCTCAAACGATCGAACGTCAACACACCGTCAGGTTTTGGGTACTCGATGCGTGGGCACTGATCAGCAGGTTGCAGGCACTCGTGGTCGTGCTTGGTGCGATGGATCGTCCAGGGCATATTGCCTTTCAGTAACCACTGCTCGACCCCTGTCATCACAGTAGCCACTGTGCGGCCTTTTTTAAACCACTGCTTAAAGTTGCGCGCCTTGTTTAATTCAGCGTGCAGCCAAGAAGACTCAAAGGCTGCCGGGTAGGCTGGCAGTTCGTCGTGGCTGCGCTCTGCACGCAGCGCATCAAAGGCGGCTTGTGCAACCATCATGCCTGACTTGATCGCAGCATGACTGCCCTTAATGCGGGACGCGTTCAGGAAACCCGCTTCGCAACCGACTAACGCACCACCCGGGAAAATGAGTTTTGGTAAGGACAGTAATCCGCCCGCCGTAATGGCGCGCGCTCCGTAAGCCAATCGTTTGCCACCTTCGAAGGTGGAGCGAATCGCAGGGTGCGTTTTGTAGCGTTGGAATTCCTCAAAAGGGGAGATCCACGGGTTGGCATAATCCAAGCCCACCACCATGCCCACCGCAACCTGATTATTGTTCAGATGGTACAGAAACGATCCGCCGTAGGTGTCGGAGTCGAGCGGCCAGCCGGCGGTGTGTACGACCAGACCAGGCTTAGACTTGGCGGGGTCGATTTCCCAAAGTTCTTTGATGCCAATGCCATAGGCTTGGGGGTCACGTCCCTCGTCAAGCTTGAACTTGGCGATGAGTTCGCGACCCAACTGTCCGCGCGCGCCCTCGGCAAAGACGGTGTACTTGGCAAGTAACTCCATCCCTTGTTGATATTGGTCGGTT
>CANFEI010000022.1 GCA_947445495.1 Alcaligenaceae bacterium | reverse complement strand
TCATCAGTAATCGTATGACATCGTCACGCACACGATCCAACATATCCGAGAACAATTCAAACGCTTCGCGCTTGTATTCTTGTTTTGGATTTTTTTGTGCGTAACCGCGCAGATGGATACCTTGACGCAAATGATCTAGTGCCGACAAGTGCTCACGCCACTGCGTATCGATCACTTGGAGCATCACGGAACGCTCGAAACCCGCCCAGGACTCCGCGCCTACCATCTCTACTTTCTGACGATAGGCTATCTGTGCGGCCTCGAGAACTTTCTCTAAAACGTCTTCGTCGTTAATGCTCTTGGTATCTTGAACCATCTGCGCAATAGGTAACGCAATTTGCCAGTTGGCATCGAGCGCCATTTGCAATGCGTTGATATCCCATTGTTCTTCGACCGAGCCCGGAGGCACATGCTTTGTCACCAGATCCGTGAACGTCCCATCGCGCAAATTGTCGACTGTCTCGGCAATTGTTTGTGCCTCAAGCACTTCGTTACGCTGCGCGTAGAGAACCTTACGCTGTTCGTTTGCCACATCGTCATATTCGAGCAATTGCTTACGCACGTCAAAGTTACGACCCTCAACTTTGCGCTGCGCTGTCTCGATGGAGCGCGACACCATGCCAGCCTCAATGGGCTCGCCCTCAGGCAATTTCAGTCGCTCCATGATTGCGCGTACCCGATCACCCGCAAAAATACGCATCAGTGGATCTTCGAGCGAAAGATAGAAGCGCGAAGATCCGGGATCACCTTGTCGTCCCGCACGACCACGCAGCTGATTATCAATACGACGTGACTCGTGACGCTCAGTGCCAATAATGCGCAAACCGCCTGCTGCCTTCACGCGATCACTCAACGGCTGCCACTCTTGACGCATCGCGTCGATTTGCACCTGCTTGTCGGCTTCGGACCGCGTTTCATTGGCGCGCACTGCCTCAATATGCTTTTCAATACTGCCGCCCAACACAATGTCCGTACCACGTCCAGCCATGTTGGTTGCAATCGTAATATTTCCAGGCTTACCCGCCTGCGCCACAATCTCAGCCTCGCGTGCGTGTTGCTTGGCGTTCAGCACTTCATGCCGTAGACCGGATTTGCTTAACATCCCCGAAAGCAGTTCCGAGTTCTCAATACTCGTGGTACCCACCAATACGGGCTGGCCACGCTCTTGGCAGTCGCGTATATCGGCCTCGATCGCTTTGAATTTCTCCAATGCAGTTTTAAAAATCTGATCGTTCTGATCGGCACGCACCATCGGGCGATTGGTCGGCACGATCACGGTCTCAAGGCTATAAATCTCTTGGAACTCGTAGGCTTCTGTATCCGCTGTTCCGGTCATGCCAGACAGTTTTTCGTACATACGGAAAAAATTCTGAAATGTAATAGACGCCAGCGTTTGATTCTCTAGCTGAATCTTCACACCTTCTTTCGCCTCAACGGCCTGATGCAAACCATCGGACCAACGACGCCCCACCATTAAGCGACCCGTAAACTCGTCAACAATCACCACCTCATCTTCCTGAACAACATAATGCTGATCACGATGGAAGAGATTGTGCGCGCGCAGGCTCGCCATGAGGTGATGCATCAGACTGATATTGCGCGGCTCGTACAGCGACTGCCCCTCCGGCAACAAGCCCAGACGCGTCAATACCCCTTCGGCTTGTTCGTGCCCGGATTCGGATAAGAAAACTTGGTGGTTTTTTTCATCAACCCAATAGTGTCCTTCTGGTTCGGGCTCTTGAGGCTTAGGCTCAGTCGCCATGCGTGTCAGCAAGGGCGGCACAGCGTTCATACGAACATAGAGTTCCGTATGATCCTCTGCTTGACCAGAAATAATCAACGGCGTACGCGCCTCATCGATCAGAATGGAATCAACCTCGTCGACAATGGCATACACAAGTGTGCGTTGGCGTCGATCCTCAACACGGTATTCCATGTTGTCGCGCAAATAGTCAAAGCCAAATTCATTGTTCGTGCCATACGTGATGTCGGCACGATAGGCTGCAATTTTTTCATCGTTAGCTTGCTGGGGAACAACCACACCGACAGTCAGACCCAAATAGGTATACAAACGGCCCATCCATTGGGCGTCGCGCCGAGCCAGGTAATCGTTGACCGTCACGACATGGACACCGCGTCCGCTCAGGGCGTTCAGGTAGACCGGTAAAGTCGCCATCAGCGTCTTACCTTCACCCGTACGCATTTCTGCGATCTTGCCCGAATGCAGCACCATGCCGCCAATCAGCTGCACATCGAAGTGCCGCATACCAAAGACGCGCACCCCTGCTTCTCTCACAACGGCGAAGGCTTCGAGCAGTATCGAATCAAGGGTCGCACCGGCCTGCACCCGCGCACGAAAGTCATCAGTTTTGGCCCGCAACTCTGCGTCAGACAGCGCCTGCATCTGAGGCTCGAGCGCATTAATCTGATTAACCTGACGACGCAACTGCTTCAGCAGGCGATCATTTTGTGTACCGAATATTTTTTTAAGCAAAGAAAGCATGCGTATGAGACCCGGACAATTTTGCGTGATGATCACGCAAATAAAGCTAAGAAAATATTAGCAAAACGCCTAAAGATAGTGGCGATAAGTTGATCAGTTTAACGCAGGCGTGGTCGCCATGTAACGCCCGAGGGTCCAACCGATAGGGGCTGAGTTTCCCTCGGCGCGCTAGCCATTGGTTGGCCCGCCAAAAATACGCGCGGATCCAGCGGTCGGTCGTCCTGCCGCACCTCAAAGTGAAGGTGCGGTCCAGTCGATAGCCCCGTTGAACCCACCCTTGCGATAAGTTGCCCGCGCGTGACCAGTTGACCCTCTTTGACCAGGATGACTTTCGCATGCGCATAACGTGTGATTAAACCTTCCCCGTGATCGATCTCTAGCATATTGCCAAAGCCGCGGTGTTGCGTCACCGTACGCACAACTCCCCCGGATGCCGAACGGATGGGCGTACCTTCAGGTGCGCTGAAGTCCAGGCCTTCATGCATACTGATCTGCCCATTAAACGGATTGCGTCGCCATCCGTAGGAAGAGCTCAAGTAAGGGTAGGACTCAATCGGCATTGCTGTAGGTAAACGTGCGACCGTCGCAGCCCGTTCAGTGACAGCAAGATCAAGCATTGAAAAATAATCACTTTGCCGCGTGACGCGCGCTTGGACAGCATTGAGCTGACTTTCAAGCTCAGAAAGTGGACGTACATGTGGCCCAAGCGGTAAAGGTACCCACAGGTCATCCAACACAACAGCGGCCTCGGGGGCGTCCGACACGATCGCGATATCGCCCTCAGGCAACCCCGCCACCTTCGCGACCCGTTGCCCTAGCCCGTCGAGTCGCTTAATCGTGGCTTGCAGCTCACCCACCTTCGTCGCCAATAGCTGCACCGTCTGATTATCCGTCGAAGCCGCGACAGCAGGGGCAGGCGCCATCGCTGCCACCACGAGTGCAGAGGGTTGAGTTTCAGGTTGCAGCGTCCAAACCATGCGCTGCAACACCGCGCCTGCGATGAGCGTGGCCACAAGCAACAAGGCGACAAGCATCACCAATCCGCTAACACTAAGCGTAATTGGTGCATACTGGCCTTGCCGCGAAGGCATAATTATTAACTTCATCGACTTCCTTTACCTATGGCCAGTCCCCCACCCCGCAGGACGCGTTCCACGTCCCCCTCAGGCAGCGCCCATTTGATCGGCTGGCTTGGTCATGACTCGCAAGCTGCGAGCGTCTTAGCCACTGCGCAATTGCACTTAAAACTCAGGGCAGCAATCGGCGACGCGATTCCGCCCGCGATGCGAGGCGCTTTTGAGGTGATCAGACTCGAGGCGCACGCCTTGACACTCATGGTTTCGAGTGCCGCCTTTGCTGCAAAGTTCCGCCAGATTGCACCGAGAGTAACCACTCACTTGAAGTCTTCTGGCTGGAATATCAATGAAATCAAGCTACGCGTTCAAGGCGGGCTCGGCCTCCCTGATACGAAAAAACCAGAAAAAGAAACGCGCGCCTTGGACCAACAAGACCTACAAGCATTTGAAGAATTGAACAGGAAGCTGAGGCCCGGCCCAATCGCTGACGCGGTGGCGAGACTACTGGCCCATCACCAGCCGGTAGAACAGGGCGTCAAGCCAGCTTCCACTCTTGACGAAACGCCGCAGGCGCCTCGGACACAGAAGAGTAAGTAACTAACTCCCAAGCATCTTGCTGAGCCAATAGGGCACGAACAAGTTGATTGTTAATCGCATGCCCAGACTTGCAGGCAACATAACGCGCGACAAGTGGCTTACCAATTAAGTAGAGATCGCCGACCGCGTCCAGAATCTTGTGCTTGACGAACTCATCGTCATAACGCAGGCCATCCGTGTTTAACACGCGATACTCATCCATGACGATTGCGTTATCGAGGCTTCCGCCACGCGCCAAGCCCGCAGAGCGCAGAGCCTCGACTTCGTTCACGAAGCCAAAGGTTCGCGCACGTGCGATTTCTTTGACATAGGAATGCGTCGCAAAGTCGATCTCGGCAAAACTTGCAGTTGAATCAATCGCTGGATGATGAAAATCAATCGAAAAGGCCAACGAAAAACCTTCGTGCGGCTCGAGGCGTGCCCATTTAGCCTGATCACCCTCCCCTTCACGGATTTCAATAGGCTTAAGAACACGCAGGAACTGCTTGGCTACGCCCTGCTCTTCAATGCCGGCCGAACGCAACAGGTACACAAACGTAGCAGCGCTGCCATCCATGATGGGTACTTCCTCGGCTGTGAGGTCAACGTGCAGATTGTCGATACCCAAACCGGCCAAGGCAGACATCAGGTGTTCGACAGTCGAGACGCGGGCCGCACCTTGGCCGAGGACAGAGGCCATGCGCGTATCTTTGACCATGCCAGCCTGAGCTGGTAAATCGACAACCTCGGGCAAGTCGATGCGGTGAAACACAATCCCCGTATCAGGAGCAGCTGGCCGCAAGGTGAGTTCGACCCGTCGGCCGGAGTGCAGGCCAACCCCAGTGGTTTTTACGAGTTGTTTGATGGTGCGCTGGCGAAACATATAGGCAGGTTAGTCTCTTGAAAACTTGCCGAATTATACTTTTTTTTGCAACCATCGCACTGCACAATGCGCAAAAAATGCCCAAAATTACGAACAAAAGCACGCACGGGTCTGGGGAGAACCCGTGCGTGCTACCAGCACCCCGACAGGGGGCTGGCCGAGGGAGCAACCGGCGCGGCTTTAGTCGGCTTGGCGGCGCAGGAAAGCGGGTATGTCGTAATGCTCCATACCCGCGGTTTCCAATGCACGAACCTGAGCCGATGCTTGGGTGCGAGGATTACGCAATACCGACGGCACAGCAAAGTCTTGCTGCTGCTGTCCAATCGGCATATTGTCCGTCCCAGTACGCTGCATTTCGACCGTATCAACGTCCGACACAATGTGCGGACGGCTTTGCGCGCGGCCCAAACCAGTGGCCACGACCGTGACCCGCAAGTTATCGCCCATCGAATCGTCGTAAGCCGTACCAAAAATGACCGTCGCCTCTGCAGAGGCAAAGCTGCTGACGTGGTCCATGATTGCGCGTGTTTCTCTCATCTTGAGCTGTGAGCTAGCCGTAATATTGACCAACACACCACGCGCACCATTCAAGTCGACACCTTCTAACAACGGACATGCAACAGCTTGCTCTGCAGCCAGTTTTGCTCGGTCCGGTCCGGACGCAACCGCAGTACCCAACATTGCCTGACCTTGCTCACCCATGATCGTCTTGACGTCTTCAAAGTCAACGTTCACGTTGCCCTCAACGTTGATGATCTCAGCGATACCGGCGCAAGCATTGTGCAGCACATCGTCCGCCGCCTTAAAGCAGTCTGACTGTGTTGCGTCTTCGTCCATCAATTCATACAGGTTCTCATTGAGCACCACGATCAACGAATGAACGTACTTAGAGAGCTCAGAAATACCCTCTTCGGACATCTTCATCCGCTTTTGGCCTTCGAAAGAAAAAGGCTTGGTGACCACACCAACGGTCAAAATGCCTAACTCTTTGGCAACCTCAGCAACGACGGGGCCCGCACCGGTTCCCGTACCGCCACCCATGCCGGCGGTAATGAAGACCATGTTGGCTCCGTTTAAGGCCGAACGAATTTCTTCGCGAGCCAGCTCGGCCGCCGCACGACCTTGATCAGGTTTCGCACCTGCGCCAAGTCCACTGCGACCCAAACGGATCTGCACAGGTGCATTGGTTGCAGCCAACGCTTGCGCATCGGTATTGCAACAAATGAAGTCCACACCCTGCACACCGGACTTGATCATATGGGCCACAGCGTTGCCGCCTGCACCACCGACACCGACCACCTTGATGACCGTGCCCTTAGTTGCGCTATCTAACATTTCAAACATCATGATTGACTCCCTCAAGTCTTAATTAATAAACGTTTCTAAAGTCCCCAACTACTACTTAGAAATCGTTTCAAACTCGCCGCCGACTGTGTCCGCGCCGGGTTTGAAACGTCTCTCCATCAGATCGGGCAACCATCACGAAGCCCAATCCTTTCGGCGCCCGAGGGCACCAAAATCAGTGCATAAACCACTCTTTCATACGTGCCAAAATTGCTTTGAAACTTCCACCCTGTTGCGTGACCTTACGCCCGCGCAGTCTCTGCATACGCGCTTCACCCAATAATCCCATCACAGTGGAGAAGCGCGGATTGCGCATCACATCAGCCAAACTACCGTCATAATCCGGAACCGCCATGCGCACGGGCTTGAGAAAAACATCTTCGGCCAGCTCGACCATGCCAGGTAGCATCGATGTACCGCCTGTCAGCACAACGCCAGATGACAGTAAATCTTCATAGCCCGACTCACGAATCACTTGCTGCACAAGTCCAAAGAGCTCTTCGGCACGCGGCTCAATCACTGCGCCAAGCGCTTGTCGCTTGACCTGCCTCGGGCCTCGATCACCTAATCCAGGCACCTCAACCGTCTCATCTGGATCCGCCAGTACTTGCTTAGCAATTCCAAACCTCAACTTAATGTCCTCTGCGTCGGGCGTTGGTGTGCGAAGCATTTGCGCAATATCGCTTGTTATCTGATCACCTGCGATCGGCAAAACGGCAGTATGCCGAATTGCCCCGCCCGTATAGATCGCCACATCGGTGGTCCCGCCACCAATATCAACCAACACCACGCCGAGCTCTTTTTCATCAGCGGTTAAGCAGGCTAAACTCGATGCAAGGGGCTGCAAAATCAAATCTTGAACTTCGAGCCCACAACGACGCACACACTTGACGATGTTCTGCGCAGCACTGACCGCACCCGTTACGATGTGCACCTTTACCTCTAGACGTAAGCCACTCATCCCGATCGGTTCGCGAATATCCTCCTGCCCATCGACGATGAACTCTTGCGTCAAAACGTGCAGCACCTGTTGATCGGTTGGAATATTGACGGCCTTTGCCGTCTCAATCACGCGGGCAACGTCTGCGGCCGTCACTTCCTTGTCCTTAACGGCCACCATCCCGCTCGAGTTAAAACTGCGAATATGGCTGCCAGCGATACCGGCATACACATCGCGAATCTTGCAGTCCGCCATTAACTCCGCTTCTTCCAACGCACGCTGAATCGAGTTCACGGTCGTTTCAATATTGACAACAACACCTTTACGCATGCCGCGCGACTCGTGCTGACCGAGGCCGAGCACTTCAAAGCGACCCTCGGGCAAAATCTCTGCGACCACAGCAACGACTTTGCTGGTGCCGATGTCGAGGGCGACGATTAGATCCTTGATGTCACGGGTCATGGCGTTATCGTTTCTTTTGAGGTTGAGTGGGTTCTGGCAATGCAGCAAGCGTTAATGCAAAGCCGTTGGGATAGCGAAGGTCGATATGCGTCACCGCACGACCACCGGTTTTTTGACTGGCTTCTGGCCAGGCTTGTACAAAGCGTCGGATACGTGCAGCGAACGGCAAAGCGCCCGGGATACCAGCCAGGGTGTTCGGCGCATCGGCGCCTGGATCCCGGCCTAGGGCAAGCGTCATCTCGTTTGAGAGCGTCGCTTCCCACGCTAGTCGATCGCTCAAAGAAAGCTTGCGCACGTTCAATCCCAAGGGAGCAAGCCAACTCGTCATCTCGGCATAACGATTGACGACTAACAGCTCTTTGCCTTCTGGCCCTTCGAACTGTGGAAGTTGAGTGTCGTCGTCGAGCTCGCCTTGATTGGCAGTAAACGCTTGCCCCCACGTATTGATCATTTGATTGTCGTTCCACAACGCCAGGGGTTGTTGCTCTTCGATCGAGATGCGCAACATGTTGGGCCAGATTCGGCGAACCGTCGCAGAGCGGACCCAGGGCGCCTCTTCGAAGATGCTTTGGGTCTCTAGTAAATCGATTGTGAAGAAATTGCCCGTCAAGTTTCCGGCGACCGTCATCTGAAGATTCTCGGGGGTCACGTACTTCAATGTACTGTTCGGTACAGGTTCGATCTCGATCGCAGTCAAGGCAAATATCGGACGCTGAATCAGCCAGTAGACACCGCCTGCGAGCATGGCTAGCACTGCCAACACCATTAAGGTGTTGGCCAAGCGGTTGATCGTACGAGCTTCGTTCCACACAACTGGCTCCGTTATTCTTGCTTGAGACGACCCACTTTGCAGCGGGCCTCACTCAAGATATGCATGCATAAACTGGGATAATCCAACCCTACTGCTTTTGCTGCCATGGGCACCAGCGAATGGCCCGTCATTCCCGGCGAGGTATTCAACTCAATCAACCACGTCTTACCGGCTGCATCAAGCATGACATCTGCACGCCCCCATCCTTCACAACCAAGCGCCCGGTAGGCCTGAACACTCATTTGCGCGATCTGCGCAGCAAGAGCAGGGTCAACTGGGGCAGGGCACAAATAACGGGTGTCGTCAGAAAAATATTTGTGTTGGTAGTCGTAGTTACCATCTGGCGCCACAATTTCAACAAGAGGCAAGGCGCGCGCTGACTCGCCACCACCCAAAATCGCGACCGTTAGTTCACGACCGGAAATGAACTGCTCTGCCAAGACGACGTCGTCGTACTGCGCCGCATGACGATAAGCACTGAGGGCATCCTCTTTATGCGTGGCCTTGACGATGCCAAGTGTCGAACCTTCGTGTGGTGCCTTCATCATGAGCGGCAAACCCAAGCGCTCGACCGCAGCCGTGACGCCCCGCTCATCGAGCAGTACAGCATAGTCAGGCGTCGGAAGACCTGCTTCAAGCCAGACTCGCTTAGTCATGATTTTGTCCATCGCGAGACTGGATGCCATGGGTCCGCTACCGGTATACGGGAGCCCCAGCAACTCGAGAGCACCTTGGATGGTTCCGTCCTCACCGAATCGACCGTGCAGGGCAATGAATACTCGATCAAATTTAGCGTCGGCCAATTCCCCTAAGCTGCGAGTGCCCGTATCAAACAGCTGCGCATCGACACCTTGACTGACCAAGGCCGCATGCACACCCGTACCAGACATGATCGACACTTCACGCTCAGCAGAATTGCCGCCGTAGAGCACACCGACACGCCCCATCGCATGCGTCATCGTAGCCTCCCCAACTGTTCCGGCACCTTGCTGATCGAACCAGCGCCCATCACGATCACCACATCACCATCCTGC
>CANFEI010000021.1 GCA_947445495.1 Alcaligenaceae bacterium | reverse complement strand
GCGAGCAAGGTACTGATCAGCGATAAGCCGTCAAGATGCAGCTTGGCATACAGCACAAGGGACACACCGGTGAGCCCAAGCAATAAGCCGAACCATTGCCGTGGCGTCACCCGCTCAGCCACGAAAGAGGCAAAGACAGCAGTCAGGATTGGTTGCAAACCGATGATCAACGCGACCAACCCCGCTGGCATTCCTTGTTTGACCGCAGCCCAGACGCCACCAAGATAGCCAAACTGAAACAAGGCCCCCGCTACAGCGATATGAACGATTTGCCTGCCACGCGGCCATGGCGCTTTGAGCCATAACACGATAGGGATCATGCACAACAAGACACCGGCAAACCGAATGGCCAGAAACGTCATCGGTTCTGAATAGGGCATGCCATAGCGCGCAATGATGAAGCCCGTGCTCCAGATCACGATAAAGATCGGAGCAAACCACTGAGTAATTGTCATGCCCGACAGTGTAGAACGGTTTGCCTCTGCGTGTTACGCTGACGCCACTCTGGATGGCTTATGAATAACAAGATCCCCGCACCTGCGGAACTGATTGACTCCCGGTACGCCTTTAGGCGGCTAGTGATTGCGTTGTGCGCAATGCTGATGGGCAGCAGTTGCATGTTTGCGGTGGCGGTTGTCTTGCCTGAAGTACAGGCAGAGTTTGGAGTGAGTCGGTCAGAGGCTTCTTTGCCATACACACTCATGATGATCGGGTTCGGGGTCGGGGGTGTGTATATGGGACGAATCGTCGATCGCTGGGGAGTGACGGTATCGTTGCTGATTGGGTCGGCAGGTATTTTGATTGGATTCGTGTGGGCAGGCATGAGCGAAAGTATTTGGGGATTCGCAATTGCTCATGGATTATTTTTAGGCTTGCTGGGTACCTCGGCAACCTTCGCACCACTGGTGGCTGATACATCGCTTTGGTGGAATAGACGACGCGGCATCGCGGTTGCCGTATGCGCAAGTGGTAACTATCTGGCTGGTGCGATCTGGCCACATATCGCGCAATGGGGAGTCACAACGGCGGGTTGGCGCCAAACTTATATTGTGATGGGGATTGTTTGCGGCATCGGGATGGCGTTATTTGCATTATTCCTGCGCCGCCGTCCTCCGCTCAATCAAGTCAGCGTCCCCACAAATGGCCGCCCGTCAACTGTTTCGCAAACCCCCTTTGGGTTAACAACAAACAAGGCGCAGACACTTCTACTTGTGGCGGGGCTCGCTTGTTGTGTGGCGATGTCTATGCCACAGGTGCATATCGTCGCCTATTGTGTCGACTTGGGATTTGGCCCCGCTCGTGGGGCAGAGATGCTTTCATTGATGCTAGCGTGCGGGGTAGTCAGCCGTTTGGTTTCTGGCGTGATTTGCGATCGCATCGGAGGTATCAAAACGCTTCTGTTAGGCTCGGCCTTACAAGGTATAGCCTTGTTGATGTTCCTGCCATTCGATGGGCTCGTATCCCTTTATTTGATTTCTGCGATGTTTGGTTTGTTTCAAGGCGGAATTGTTCCGTCCTATGCCATCATTATTCGTGAACATTTCCCTCCGGCAGAAACGGGCCGTCGGGTGGGCGCTGTCATCATGGCGACGATGTTGGGGATGGCGTTGGGTGCCTGGATGTCAGGCAAAATCTTTGATCTGACCGGTTCTTATCAGGCTGCGGTGATGAATGGAATTTTGTGGAACCTACTCAATCTATCCATTGCAACCTGGCTATTTCTCCGGGTTCGTCGCATGAGTCGCACCGCCGCAACGACCCCTTAAGCGCCCTGGACTTAACTACGAAAAACGGTTGTCCACCACAGAGCGATAGCGCTGTTCTAGCTCATCAGCCGACGCGATGCTGATACCAAGATCTTGCACGAGGCCGTTATTGAGCCCGTATACCCAACCATGTACGGTAATGGGTTGCCCGCGTGTCCATGCGTCTTGAACGCTTGTAGTTTGACAGACGTTGACGACTTGCTCGATCACGTTGAGCTCGCACAGACGGTCCATACGTTCTGTGCGTTGTACAAGTTTCCCCATGTAAGTGCCATGCTTGTCGTGTACGTCCTTGATGTGGCGAATCCAGTTGTCCGCAAGACCCACACGTATGTTTTCAAGAGCAGCCCGTACACCGGCACAGCCGTAATGACCCACGACAATGATGTGTTTGACTTTTATTTGGTCGATTGCGAATTGAATGACTGACAGCGCATTGAGATCGGTATGAACCACTACGTTCGCGATATTTCGGTGCACGAAGACTTCGCCCGGAGCAAGACCCGTAATCTGATTGGCCGGAACGCGGGAATCGGAGCAACCAATCCACAAGTACTCTGGCGCTTGCTGATTGGCAAGTCGATTAAAGAATTCTGGATCATTCTTTTTAATGGTGGCGACCCACTCTTTGTTCTGCTCAAAGAGATTGACCAGTTTGTGAGGGTTGTTTGATTTAATCATGAGTGATGTAGTGATAAGGGTTTTTAGACGCGCACGCCGAAACTATTGTTTGGCGCCTGAGAGCGTTAAGATCTCTTGAACCATTGCAAAAGAGTTGTCGTCAAGCAGACTGACCTCATCGGCTCGGTAGCCACTGTCGGGCATCATACCGAGGGGTGCTTGAAACTGGACCAGTGCGCTACCCAACACCAAGACATCTTTGCCGCTTGACGTGAGCGTGAAACGAACCAGGTCTTTGGGGTACCTAGCGAAATCACTGTTGACCGCAGATTCAACGAGTCGCTCCCTGAGCACGTCGGGTTTATAGCGAACGCAAATAACCTGGTCGCCAGCAGGTTGAATATGAAGTTGTTTGGTTGAACACGCACCCATGATCGCGTTTTTGACGGTGACGATCGAACTGCCCGCAAATATCGTTTCAACCACTCTGGAGGCCTTGGGTTTTGGCGGTGCCGCAGGCTTGTTGGTACTGCAGGCTGCGAGCGTCATGAGCGCTGTGAAACTAAAGACGAGTTGAAGCGGACGAAGCATAAAGACCTCTCAGACGAATCAAGCGGATGGACTGTGGCAAGCGTTACGCCATCACCTCGCCACCGTTAACATCCAGTGTAATCCCTGTGACGAACTTATTTTTGTGAGAGGCTTTGACCGCCGTCTACGGCAATGGTTTGGCCCGTGACCCAGGAGGCGAGGTCGCTGGATAAGAATGCGGCGACGCGACCGATTTCCTCTGGTGTACCGAAACGACCTGAGGGAATGCGAGCCAGTGTGCGATCGTAGAGCTTAGTATTTTCGCGCTTTGCCTTGTCCCACGTGCCACCTTCGAAGAAGATGGACCCCGGTGCAATGCAATTGACGCGAATTTTCTTCGAGGCATAGGTAAGCGCTTGCGTCTGTGTGTATTCCATCACTGCCGCTTTAATTGCACCGTAGGGCGGTGTGCGTACGCTGGCGCCGAGCCCGGAAATCGAAGAAATGTGGATGATGCTGCCCCCTTCTTTCTCTAAAAAAGGAATCGCAGCATGACACGCGCGCACCAGCGCCATGAGATCGATCTGCACACTCGCGGCCCAGCCTGCTTCGTCATCCGTTCGGCCAAAGCCAGAGGCGTTATTGACCAAGATGTCGGTGCCACCAAGTTGTTGCGCTGTTTGTTCAACCCAGCTTTTGATGGCGGCAGCATCCGCGAGGTCACAAGTTGTCGCGAGGACTTTGCGGCCGTACTGCTTGAGGTCATGGGCAGCTTGGTCTAGAGGGCCCTGGGTGCGCGCACAGATTGATACGTCAGCACCAGCTGAGGCCAGACAGTGCGCAATCGCAAGGCCAATACCTCTGCTGCCACCTGCCACAAGAGCACGTTTGCCCGTCAGATCTATTTGCATGCCAAATTCCTCGCGCATCGCGCTTCAAAATAGAAAAACCCCCGAAATCATACCGACTCGGGGGTCTCTTTAGAGTATTCAAGTCAAACTTAGCCGGGTGTGACGTCCTTATTGCGCGTATTTTTGAATTGACCCGCGGCCAGCACACCCACAATCGCCAGCGCGATTAGACCCCAGCGTAGCGCGGTTGCAGTGACGCCTTCGCTATAGAAAAACGGCTTAAGCAACTGTTCGTTGATCACCATCATCGCGGCGGTGTAAGCAAGAACGGCTGCGCCTAACTTGATCACGATAGGGAAGCGCTCAACGAGCTTGAGCACAAGCGTACTTCCGAAGACGACGATCGGTATGCTGATCAGCAGGCCGAGTACAACCAAGTCAAAGGCTCCGTTGGCGGCTCCTGCTACGCCGAGTACGTTGTCGATCCCCATCAGCGCGTCAGCGACGACGATTGTTTTCATCGCGCCCCAGAAAGAGTTGACTTGAAGGTCGTGCTCAGCGCCATCGTCGGTATCGACCAATAACTTATACGCAATCCAAAGTAGTCCAAGCCCACCCACAAGCATCAAGCCTGGAATTTTGAGGAGCCAGACAACGACCAGGGTCATGGACGATCGCACCACAATCGCGCCTACTGTTCCCCAAATAATCGCCTTTCTTTGCAGCGCAGGGGGCAGTTTGCGGGCCGCCAAGGCGATCACAATCGCGTTGTCGCCAGCAAGAACAAGGTCAATAAGGACGATCGCCAGAAGCGCCGACCACCATGCTGTTGAGAAGAGTTCCATCTGTTAAAACCTCAAGTAAAAGTCAATACAAGATCAGTCAAAAGACCGTATAGGCGGCGGTGGTTTCAGGGATTGGAGAGTCTCTGATCGAACCGCGCCATGCGAGCTAGAGCATGGTCATCGGATCGACAGTCTTGCTCAGCACAAAAGCCTGTGGCTTCGCCCAACCAGCCGGACGGTGTAACGTCGTATTGACGACTGGTTGAAGATGTAAACACCTATGTCGATGACGATGGCATTTACAACTTGAGCTACTCCCTATCGAATCTTTAATTTAACAAGAATATTACGGCAGGTAAACAAAATAATTACAAAACATTACATTGACCATGATGGTAAAGTGGGTTAATTGTCCGTTTAAGATTTAAGCGTTCTTCTCCTCGCCGAAAGCGATCTGCGCTACATTCCTCTGACTCAGACTAATCGATCGAAGCCGTTGTGCGAGCGGCCAAATCCCCTCGCTCCCCGTGAATATCGCATTGGTAAAAATCTGTCTTTGCTAGGTTTCTTTTTCGGCCTGTACACGGGCTGGACGCCTGAGAACGAGACCCAAAAGCATTTGCCTGCCATGCAAAAAATGATGAATACGCTACAACGCTGGGCACTTAAAGGTCGCATTCAGCCAGGCGTGACCAAAACCTATCCGCTTACTGGCCTGACCGATGCGCTGGCTGATTTGCATCATCGTCAGGTAACAGGCAAGCTCGCACTCGACATTCTTGGAGATATAAAAAAATGAAATATCAATTAAGCGTAGGTCGTCTAGGTGGCTTGTCGCGCACAGTGGTGTTTGGAGGACTGGTTGCGGTCATGCTGTGTGCCCAAGCAACAAGCGTTGCACAAACAGCAAGCTCCTTCCCCAATCAACCGATTCGTATGGTTGTACCTTACCCTCCGGGTGGACCAACCGATATCACGGCGCGTGTGGTGGCGGCTGAGATGTCCAAAACGATTGGTCAAAACATTGTGATCGATAACCGTCCAGGTGCAAGTGGGATGATCGGCTCTGAGATGGTGACAAAGTCGACGCCTGATGGCTATACCCTGCTGGCTAATGCTTCGATTCATGTGATCAATCCCAGTGTCTATCCGGACATGCGCTTTGATGCGATCAAAGACTTCGTGCCGATTACTCAACTTGCTCAAGTGCCATTGGTGTTAGTGGTCCCTGCAAACTCTCCGATCAAAAGTGTGAAGGACTTAGTGGAGTATGCGAAGGCCAATCCCGGCAAGGTGAATTTTGGCTCTGCGGGGAGCGCTTCAGCACAACATCTGGCCGGCGAGTCCTTCAAGATTGCGGCGGGTATTCAGATGCAACACATCCCATACAAAGGGAGTGCGCCAGCATTGACAGACTTGGCGGGCGGGCAGTTGCAACTGATGTTTGATTCCATGCCTTCGGCTACCCCCATGATCAACTCGGGAAAATTACGCGCGATCGCAGTGACGACAACGACGCGTGCGAAGGCGCGTCCGGACTTGCCAACGATTGCAGAGTCGGGCTTCCCTGGCTTTGATATCAGCACGTGGTATGCCTATTGGGCACCCAAAGGCACCCCTGCGGATGTCGTAGAGAAACTGGCGGCATCAGCGGCCCAGGCATTGAAGAATCCTGAGGTCATTGCGAAATACGAAGCAATGGGGGCGGAGCCCGTCGGCTCCACGCCCGCACAGTTTGCCGCCTACGTGGAAAGTGAAGCAAAAAAATGGAATGATATTGTTAAGAAGTCTGGTGCGAAACTCGACTAAGCGTATCGATCAAGGTCTGGCTAAGAAGGGTTCCCAAACCAGATCTTGTTGAATATGCCGTCTTTGTCGATCAACAAATGTTTAAGCCCAGCCAAGATGTGCCCCAGGGCTAAAACAATCAACACGATGGCAAGCGTCCCGTGTATGCAAAGCAGTTGTTTTGCTAAGACTTGATCCACAGGGACACCAGGCATCGCGGGTAAGTGGTATCCCCCCAGAGTAATCAGTGCTGGAAAGGCAGTGACCCCGGCCCAGCCAAACAGTGGCATGGCGAGCAACAGCAGGTAAAGGCTCGCGTGGACGAGCCGTATCAGCTTGCGCTGGATCTGGGGCAGTGGGGCGGAGTCGGGGACAGTTTGTGTCCGCGCTCTAATCGCCAGGCGCAGCCCAACGATCAATAGGGCAGCAAAACCCAAGGCCTTATGCCAAGCGTACAAGGTGTTCGTGAGGGCGTCCCAGATATTCGCTGCGGAACGGTCGGTCATCCAAAAACCGAGTACGACTAAAGCCAGTAGCAATAGGACGGTGATCCAGTGCACAAGGCGCAAGCTTAAGGGATATTTTGAGGTGGTTTGCATGTGAGCACCTTTGAAAGAAAAACTTACTCTACCGAAATTGTAATGATGCTGTCTATAATATTTTTTACTATTCATATCCTTAAAACGCTAACGATCAAAGGATGTCCCCCATGCTGCTCTGGCTCGTGATCGCTTATCTCGCTGTGTCGATTGCTATTGGTTTGTACGGCGCCTCTAAGGTGCACAACGCAAAAGACTATGTCACCGCAGGGCGTAATCTGCCCTTCGCCATCGTGCTTGCGATGGTGTTTGCAACATGGTTTGGTGCTGAAACTGTTCTTGGTATTTCGGCGACCTTTCTTAAGGAGGGGTTTGGCGGGCTCATCTCTGATCCGCTGGGCGCTTCGATTTGCTTAGTGCTGTTCGGGTTGATTTTCGCGCGCCCGCTTTACCGAATGAATCTGTTGACGCTGGGCGACTTTTTTCGCATTCGCTATAACCGTCAAACCGAACTGTTGCTCTCAATCTGTATCGTGATTTCTTACCTGGGATGGGTGTCTGCACAAATTACGGCGCTCGGTCTCGTCTTTAACGTGTTGTCGGCGGATACCATCAGCATGACGCAAGGTATGCTGATCGGTGCAGGTGTCGTCGTGTTGTATACGATCTTTGGTGGCTTATGGTCGGTCGCCTTGACCACCTTTGTGCAAATGATCGTGATCATCATTGGTTTACTGCTGGTGACCAATTACGCAGCGGATCAGGCGGGTGGTGTCTCGAATGTCATCGCTAAGGCGGCGGCTGAGGGCAAGTTTGAGTTCTTGCCCAAGCTACAGTGGCTAGACATGATCGCTTGGGTTGCGACGCTCTGTACGATGGCGCTCGGCTCGATTCCACAGCAAGATGTCTTTCAGCGCGTCAACTCAGCCAAAACTGAGAATATCGCGATCTGGGCGACAACTATTGGTGGCGTGACGTATTTCTTTTTTGCGGCAGTGCCTTTGTTTCTGGCCTATACCGCCAATATTATCGATCCAGAGATGGTGTCTAGGCTGTTGTACACCGATGCTCAACTCATCTTACCTACACTGATCATGGAACATATGCCGTTTTATATGCAAGTGATATTTTTTGGCGCCTTAATCTCTGTGATCATGAGCACAGCATCAGGAACACTGCTTGCGCCATCTATTACCTTCACAGAAAATATCCTGAAAGGGTTCGTGCCCCGCATGTCTGATCGCACCTTGTTGATCGCGACGCAAGTAACGGTGCTGGTGTTTAGTGGATTGGTCACGTTGTATGCAATCGGAACAGAAGCATCGATTCATTCGATGGTTGAAAACGCGTATCGCATCACGTTAGCTGGCGCGTTTGTTCCCTTAGCGGCTGGATTATTCTGGAAGCGAGCAAGTAATCTAGGCGCGGCGTTAGCAATCTTGTTCGGACTCTCCACATGGATCATTCTGGAAGTAACCGGTATCGATGAGCCGGTACAACCGCAAGTCTTTGGCGCTATCGCAAGCTTATGCGGAATGTTGATTGGATCTTATCTGTCACCGAATCGGCATCCGCTCAGTCACTCGCATTGATGGCCTTTCAGGTGCATTTTGATGGTCAGGAGTAACGGCTATATGCTTTAATGATAATCAATTATTGTTAAAGGTGCGTCGTGTTAGGTAGGAACATCTTAGGTGTGCATTTAGACTGGGGTATCGTGAGGGTCCTCTAGCAAAGTGTGAAACCATGACAGTGTCCAATCAGACTTCTACCGTTCAGTTCGACGTTCTTCAGGCGTTTATCAGCCGTTCTTTGGTTGCGGTTGATATTCCCCTGCACGATGCTGAGGTCGTGGCAACGTTGATGGCACAAGCCGACTTACAAGGGTCGGATGGCCATGGAGTTATTCGCTTGCCCCAGTACGTCAAGCGGATTCGCGCCGGCGGGATCAATACCCGCCCCAACATTCAAGTCATACAAGAGCGCGCCGCGATGGCGATTGTCGATGGCGATAACGCGATGGGGCATCTTGCTGTCTCGCGAGCGGTCAATCTTGCGATTGAAAAAGCACGTACCGCGGGTGTCGCTTGGGTAGGCACACGCAATAGTAATCACGCAGGCCCTGCGTCCTTGTATGCCCGCATGCCCGTGACGCACAACATGATCGGTCTGTACTTTGCGGTCGGTAATGCAAACCATTTGCCGGCTTGGGGCGCCATGGATATGCTGTTATCCACTAATCCGATCGCCGCTGCCATCCCTGCAGGTATCGAACCAGAGATTGTGTTGGATATGGCGACAACGGTTGCCGCTTATGGGAAAGTCAAAGCAAAAGCGAAGCGTGGCGAGATGATGCCCGAGGGGTGGATGATCGATCGCCAGGGCAAGCCGTTGCTGGATCCTAAACGTTCAGAAGAGGGATTCTTGTTGCCGATTGGCGGCTACAAAGGCTATGGCTTAGCCCTGATTGTCGGTCTATTGGCGGGGACGCTACAAGGTGCGGCGATGGGTAAAGATGTTGTCGACTTTAATAAAGATAGTGTGACCCCCACGAACACTGGGCAGGCGATACTCGTGATCAATCTAGAAGCATTTGGTGAAGTCAGTGTGTTTAAATCCGCCGTCGATACCCTCGTGCAAGACATTAGGGCAAGTGAGCGTCTTCCTGGTGTCGACAGGGTGTGGTTGCCGGGTGAGCAGAGCCACGCGCGTCGTCAAGCTTATGGCGAGCACGGTATTCCTGTCGCAAATGCACTCGTCACTGAGCTTGAAGCGCTTGCGAAAGACCTTGGCGTGGAGCCGTTGAAAGTAGCTTAAAGAATTTCCTATCTGTATCGTTAACGTATTACCTGAGGAAGACAACATGAAAAAAATGTTTAAGACGCTATTGATCGCATCAGCACTCTCTGCTGCGGCCGCCGCCACATATGCGCAAGACTACCCAAACAAGGCGATTCGCATGATTGTGCCATTAGCCGCAGGAAGCGCAGTCGACAATGCTGCACGCATTCTGACCGCGAAGATGGGACAGAATATGGGACAAG
>CANFEI010000020.1 GCA_947445495.1 Alcaligenaceae bacterium | reverse complement strand
CGCGCGCACGCGATGTCCGGCCGGATCGAAGGGTTCTAGGCTGTAAAGTATCGGTTTGCGGTTCATATCGATATCTTATTTCACATTTCCACGGAGATACCCATGAGCGAAATTTTTGTGCTGAGCGAAACGCGTGGTCGAGTCGGACTCTTGACGCTCAATCGCCCCAAGGCGCTAAATGCCTTGAACGACCAGTTGATGGACCAGTTGGGCGCGGGATTGCTGGCCTTTGAGGCAAACGACGATATTGGTTGCATCGTTATTACCGGTAGCGAAAAAGCGTTTGCGGCAGGCGCAGACATAGGAGCTATGAAGGACTGGTCTTATATGGACGTCTACAAGTCTGAGTACATTACGCGTAACTGGGAAACCATCCGACGGATACGCAAGCCTGTGATCGCCGCGGTTGCTGGCTACGCCTTGGGTGGAGGCTGTGAGCTCGCAATGATGTGCGATTTCATTTTGGCAGCAGACACAGCAAAGTTTGGACAGCCAGAAATCAAACTCGGGGTCATTCCTGGCTCAGGCGGTACGCAGCGCTTGCCTCGCGCGGTGGGCAAGTCTAAGGCGATGGAAATGGTGTTGGCGGGTCGCATGATGGACGCTGTTGAGGCAGAGCGTGCTGGTCTGGTGTCGCGCATTGTTGCTGCAGATCGCTTGCTTGAGGATGCAATGGAGACGGCCACTGTTATTGCTGGCATGTCCTTGCCCGCAACGATGATGGCCAAGGAGTCAGTGAATCGCGCCTATGAATCCTCTCTCACCGAGGGTGTTTTGTTTGAGCGACGGGTATTTCATTCATGCTTTGCGATGGAAGATCAAAAAGAGGGAATGGCCGCGTTCGTTGAGAAGCGTAAGGCAGTTTTTAAACATAAGTGAGTATTCACTCTCGAGTCTGGGATAATTGAGCTTGAGCGCGTCCTTGTCTTACGGGTCTCCCCCACTAGGGTTTGCATCAAGGGATAAAAAACCGCTATACTCTTGGAGTTCGTTGATAAGCGCTCTTTCAGCCAAAATTCAGGTTGAATGCTTAGCGTAGCGGTGCTAGGGGTTGTTCAAGCAAATAGTTTTAGGGGTGTCATTGATGGGTGCCCATGCGTCAGAGAAGCTTGAGTTAACCGCAGCTGATTTAGCGCAAATTAATCAGCGCTCTCGGCTTGAACTAGCGCTAATCGTCAAAGCACAAGCTTTGTTGGGCTCAGTGGTTGCTGTATTGACCTGGTCGGTTGCAGGCGTTGATGCCGGATTGTCCGCTTTAGCTGGGGCAGGTACGTACTTCGTGCCAAATATGATTTTTGCGTTGCGCTTGTATTTGGCGACGTTTCGTCCAGGGGGCTCAGCCCCGATGTTGTTCCTGGTTGGCGAGATGTTGAAAATAGGCGCGGCGGTGGGTTTGTTGTGGGTGATAGCCCATGTGGGTGGTGATCGCGTTCAATGGCTGGCGGTACTCGTCGGGCTGATAGCGGTGCTCAAAGGCTATGTTTTGGTGCTTGTATTTGGGCGTGCCCGAATCTAGTTTGATGTGTAGAGTCTTTTACCGATTTTTTAGAGATTTATCATGGCCGCAGCCGCCGACGTATCTCCTCAAGCCGCATATATTCAGCACCACTTGGTGCACAACAACAATCTCGGAAAAAAACAGGAATTGATCGCGAGTTTTGAAGTGATCAATTACGACTCAGTAGTCTGGGTGCTGGTGACGGGGTTTTTAGCGATCCTGCTGATGTGGCTGGCTGCGCGCCGTGCGACTGCGGGCGTTCCAGGTCGATTTCAGGCATTTGTTGAAATGCTCGTTGATATGGTTGATCAGCAAGCCCGTGGCATTGTCCCGAGTGAAGAAACCCGCAAGTTCGTCGCGCCCTTGGCGATGACGGTTTTTGTCTGGATTGTGTTGATGAACGCGCTGGACTTGATCCCGGTTGATTTGCCTCACGTGATCTTTTACGCGATGGGGCTTGGGGATGTAGACGATCCATTGCACTACCATCGCATCTTGCCCACCGCCGACTTGAATGTGCCGATGGGCATGTCGATGGGCGTGCTGTTGTTGATGTTGTACTACGGGATCAAGGTCAAGCATCTCGGGGGATTTTTTAAAGAACTCTTTACGGCCCCGTTTCATGCGCACGGTTGGGCTGCTGTGTTGCTCGCTCCAGCTAACATTCTCTTGAACTTGGTTGAGTACACCGCCAAGTCGGTGTCGCTTGGTATGCGATTGTTCGGCAATATGTTCGCTGGCGCACTGGTGTTCATGCTGATCGCCCTGTTGGGCGGCGCTTGGACAGGCTTTAACGCCATGAGCATCGGACTAGGAATTGGTCATGTTCTGGCTGGTTCTGTCTGGGCACTCTTTCACATCTTAATAGTGTTGTTGCAGGCATTCATTTTCATGATGTTGACACTTGTTTACATTGGTCAGGCTCACGAAAAGCACTAATGTTTCGCTTCCGTAGCCTTTGTTGGCCACGGTAGCAGGCAGGTTTACGTAGCAGTGTGTAGTTAAATTTTATTTTTTAAATTTTTGATACTTAGATACAAATCAAGGAGTTTTCATGACTAACGTCGCTTTCGTCGCTCTCGCTTGCGGTTTGATTATCGGTTTGGGTGCTGTTGGCGCCTGCATCGGTATCGGCATGATGGGCGGCAAGTACCTCGAAGCTTCGGCTCGCCAGCCTGAGCTGATGAACGCCCTGCAAACCAAAATGTTCTTGTTGGCAGGTCTGATCGACGCGGCATTCTTGATCGGTGTCGGTATTGCGATGTTGTTCGCATTTGCCAACCCCTTCCAGTAAATCGCTTGGGGGCTCGCCCTGGTGAGGGCGAGCAAAGATGCCGCAGCGGGCTGTTCCGCTGTTGGCTAATTGATCCAGCTTCACGGCGATAACGCCTGCGAAGCTTAAGATGTAATAGGGAAACGACCGTGAATCTGAACGCGACGATCTTTTTCCAGATGATCGTGTTCTTTGTTCTGGCTGTGGTCACGATGAAGTTCATCTGGCCCCCGCTGACAAAGGCAATCGACGAGCGACGCCAAAAAATCGCTGAAGGCTTGGCTGCTGCCGAAAAAGGCAAGACAGACCTCGCACAGGCGCAGGCACGCATCGGATCGATCGAGGCATCTGCGAAAGCCGACCTGCATGCCCGCATGACAGACGCTGAAAAACAGGCTGCTCAAATTGTCGAGCAAGCTCGTGCAGAAGGCGAGCGCGAACGCGCACGCATTGTTGCGCAAGCGAAACAGGATGCTGCACAAGAGGTTCAGCGCGCACGCGATGCGTTGCGTGACGATGTGGCGAATCTGGCCGTTAAAGGCGCCGAGCAGATCCTCAAGCGTGAAGTAGACGCCCGTGCCCATGCCGAGCTGCTTGCGCAGCTTAAGGCACAGCTCTAATCCCCGGGGTCAACATCATGGCAGAACTTTCAACTGTTGCTCGGCCTTACGCAGAAGCGCTATTTGCTGTCGCGAAGCAGGATAAGGCCGGTCTTCAGGCTTGGGCGGAGCAGGTGCAACAGCTAGCTGATATCGCAGCGATCGAAGATGTGCGTGTTGCGATGGCAGACCCTCGGCTTGAAGATGCGCAACGCACCAGCATATTTCTTGGGCTCGTCAAGCCCGGGGCTTCTGTTGCCATGCAAAGTTTTGTGACGTTGCTGGTCACAAACGACCGCCTCATCTTGCTGCCTTTCGTCGCAGCGCAGTTTCATGCACTGAAAGACGAGGCAGAGGGCGTTGCACAAGCAAATATTACCAGTGCATTCCCGATGTCTGAACCGCAAGTTGCCGAGCTCGTCAAGCTGCTCGAACCTAAGTTCGGAGTCAAGTTAAAGCCGCACGTGAAAACTGACGCTTCTCTGATCGGCGGTGTCCGCGTTCAGGTGGGTGATCACGTGCTCGATACATCCGTGCAAGCGCAGTTGATCCGCATGCGCGGCACGTTGGTGGCATAGCGCCAATCTACAAGATTCCAGGAGTCTGAACATGCAACTCAATCCGTCAGAGATTAGCGAACTACTCAAAAACCGCATCGCGGGGCTGGGTACGTCGTCCGATATTCGTACGCAAGGCACAGTTGTTTCTGTGACCGACGGCATCACACGCATTCACGGTTTGTCTGACGTGATGCAAGGCGAAATGCTTGAGTTTCCCGATAACGTGTTCGGTCTGGCACTGAACCTTGAGCGCGACTCAGTGGGCGCCGTTATTTTGGGTGATTACACGGGCGTTTCCGAAGGTGATCCAGTCAAAGCGACGGGTCGCATTCTTGAAGTGCCAGTCGGCCCCGAGCTACTTGGTCGCGTGGTCAACGCACTGGGTGTGCCCATTGATGGCAAGGGCCCAATCAACGCCAAACAAACCGACATTATCGAAAAAGTCGCGCCAGGCGTGATCGCACGTCAGTCCGTGTCACAACCACTACAAACTGGCTTGAAGTCGATTGACTCCATGGTTCCAGTCGGTCGTGGTCAGCGCGAACTGATCATTGGTGACCGACAGACTGGTAAAACCGCCGTGGCTGTGGACGCCATCATCAACCAGAAAGGCAAGGGCGTGAAGTGCGTCTATGTCGCGATCGGTCAAAAGGCGTCGACAATCAACAACGTGTTGCGCAAACTCGAAGAGTTCGGCGCAATGGAATACACCATTATTGTTGCGGCCGCCGCCTCCGATTCTGCTGCGATGCAGTATTTGTCAGCGTACGCTGGTTGCACAATGGGTGAGTACTTCCGCGATCGTGGCGAAGATGCTCTGATTGTGTACGATGACTTGACCAAACAAGCGATTGCTTATCGGCAAGTATCTCTGCTCTTGCGTCGTCCACCGGGCCGCGAAGCTTACCCCGGTGACGTGTTCTATCTCCACTCACGTTTGCTCGAGCGCGCTGCCCGCGTGAACGAAGCCTACGTTGAGAAATTTACAAACGGCGCAGTGAAAGGTAAGACTGGTTCATTGACGGCACTGCCGATCATCGAAACACAGGCGGGCGACGTCTCTGCCTTCGTTCCTACCAACGTAATTTCGATCACCGATGGCCAGATCTTTCTTGAGACCGATTTGTTTAACGCCGGTGTGCGTCCTGCAATTAACGCAGGTGTCTCGGTGTCGCGAGTGGGTGGTGCTGCACAGACCAAGATCATTAAAAAACTTTCTGGTGGTATTCGTACCGACTTGGCACAGTATCGTGAGCTGGCTGCGTTTGCGCAGTTCGCTTCTGACCTGGACGATGCGACTCGCCGTCAGCTCGAGCGCGGCAAGCGTGTGGTTGAGCTGCTCAAGCAGCCTCAGTACCAGCCGTTGCAAGTGTGGGAATTAGGTGTGATCCTGTTTGCTGTGAACAACGGCTACTTGGATGATGTTGAAGTGGCGAGCGTATTGCCATTTGAGAAAGGCATTAAAGACTATCTCAAGTCCAAGCACGCTGGCATGATCGAGCGCATCGAAAGCAGCAAAGAACTCTCCAAAGATGACGAAGCAGAATTAGTCAAAGCATTGGTTGAGTTTAAGAAGCACGGTACGTTCTAAGCAACCCGCTATAACGCGGATCGGGTGCGAGCCTGATCCGCTACAAAGCAGATGGTCTGAAACCTGAGAACAGGTCTGACACAGGAAGCGAAATGGCAGGAATTAAGGAAATTCGAACCAAGATCAAGAGCGTGCAAAACACGCGCAAGATCACCAAGGCTATGGAAATGGTGGCCGCCTCCAAAATGCGTAAAGCGCAGGAAAGGATGCGTGCTGGCCGTCCTTATGCTACCAAAGTCTACGAGATTGCTAGCCACTTGATGGAAGCCAATCCTGAATACACGCATCCTTTCCTGATTGAACGCAGTGCGCTCAAGGCGGTGGGGATTGTTGTGGTTTCAACCGACAAAGGACTTTGCGGCGGCCTCAATACAAACATCATGCGTTTGGTGCTCAACCGCATGCGTGAGTTCAACGACAAAAATATCAAGACGCAGTTCACTGCACTGGGCAATAAAGGTCTGGGTGTATTGACGCGTATCGATGCAAATGTTGTTTCCCAAGAGATCGGTCTCGGTGATAAGCCTGAGCTCGATCGTTTGGTTGGTGCAATGAAAGTTCAGTTAGACGACTATTTAGCTGGACGCGTTGACGCGGTGTACATCGCAACCAATCGTTTCATTAATACGATGAAACAAGAAGCAACGTTTACGCGACTGTTGCCTTTGCCAGGCAAACTTGTCGACCCCTATCAGGCATCTTCTGACGCGAACGAAGAGAAAGCAAGCGTTACGTCAGATCATGGTTGGGATTACATCTACGAGCCCGATGCTCAAACTGTTATCGACGAGTTGTTGCAGCGTTACGTCGAAGGTTTGGTGTATCAGTGTGTCGCAGAAAACATGGCCTCTGAGCAGTCGGCCCGTATGGTTGCCATGAAAGCAGCCTCGGACAATGCGAAGAAGGTGATCGGTGACTTGCAACTCGTCTATAACAAGACGCGTCAGGCTGCCATCACCAAAGAAATTTCGGAAATCGTAGGGGGCGCCGCGGCGGTCTAATTTCTAGACAGCTTAACGGTTTCCCATTAGACAGTTATCAAGTAAGGATCAGACATGAGCAACGGAACCATCGTTCAGTGCATCGGCGCCGTGGTGGATATTCAGTTTCCCCGCGACAACATGCCTCGTATTTATGAGGCACTCCGCTTAGCGGATGACTCGTCAGCATTTGCTGAAAAGGGCTTGACCTTCGAAGTCCAGCAGCAGCTTGGTGATGGCGTTGTCCGCACCATTGCGCTGGGCTCAAGCGATGGCTTGCGCCGTGGAATGGCAGTGTCCAAAACGGGCGCAGCGATTTCGGTGCCTGTTGGCACAGGCACACTTGGTCGTATCATGGACGTACTCGGTCGCCCGATCGATGATGCCGGTCCTATCCAGAGCACAGAGTTGCGCGAAATCCATCAACCCGCTCCGAAGTTCGACGAACTGTCGCCTTCAGTTGAGCTGCTTGAAACAGGCATCAAGGTGATTGATTTGGTGTGTCCTTTCGCTAAAGGCGGTAAGGTTGGTCTGTTCGGTGGCGCCGGTGTGGGCAAGACCGTGAACATGATGGAACTCATTAACAACATCGCTAAACAGCACAGCGGCTTGTCTGTGTTTGCCGGTGTGGGTGAGCGTACTCGAGAAGGTAACGACTTCTATCACGAGATGGAAGAGTCTAAGGTGTTGGATAAAGTTGCGATGGTGTTCGGTCAGATGAACGAGCCTCCTGGCAACCGTCTGCGCGTGGCGTTGACAGGCCTGACGATGGCTGAAAAATTCCGCGACGAAGGTCGTGACATTTTGTTCTTCGTTGACAACATTTATCGCTACACACTGGCCGGTACTGAAGTGTCTGCTTTGCTCGGTCGTATGCCTTCGGCTGTGGGTTACCAGCCAACTCTGGCTGAAGAGATGGGTGTTCTGCAAGAGCGTATTACTTCGACAAAGACTGGTTCGATCACTTCGATTCAGGCCGTATACGTGCCTGCCGATGACTTGACCGACCCATCGCCTGCAACCACGTTCCAGCACTTGGATTCGACCGTTGTGTTGTCGCGTGATATCGCCTCGCTCGGTATTTATCCAGCTGTGGATCCGCTTGACTCCACCAGCCGTCAGCTTGATCCAAACGTGGTAGGTGAAGAGCATTACAACGTGGCACGTGGTGTGCAGCAAACGCTTCAGCGCTACAAAGAATTGCGCGACATTATCGCGATTTTGGGTATGGATGAATTGTCGCCAGAAGACAAGTTGTCAGTGGCACGCGCACGCAAGATTCAGCGCTTCCTGTCGCAGCCTTTCCACGTTGCTGAGGTGTTTACTGGTTCGCCCGGTAAGTACGTTCCGCTGTCTGAGACACTGCGCGGCTTCAAGATGATTGTGACCGGTGAGTGTGATGCCTTGCCCGAGCAGGCGTTTTATATGGTCGGCGGCATTGACGAAGCGTTCGAGAAAGCCAAGAAGCTCCAATAAGGAATTGTTATGGCTACGGTCCAAGTAGACGTTGTGAGCGCCGAAAGATCTCTCTATTCTGGCGTTGCAAAGTTTGTAGTGCTTCCAGGTGAGTCGGGTGAGTTGGGTATCATGCCCGGACACACCCCTCTGATCTCGCGGATTCGTCCTGGTCTGGTTCGTATCGTTTTAGAAGATGGTACGGAAGAGAGCATTTTTGTGGCGGGTGGTTTGTTAGAGGTTCAACCTCGACATATCACCGTGTTGTCTGACACGGCAATCCGCGGTGGAGAGCTCGACGCCGAGAAAGCTGAGGCAGCGCGCCAAGCCGCACAAGAAGCGCTTGCGAATGCGAAAGATAAGGCTGACATCGATGCGATGCAAGCTGAATTGGACATGTTGGTTGCGCAAGCGTCTGCTGCACGCCGCATTCGGGAAATCACGAACAAGCACTAGGATTAAGGCTTTATCGTTCGTCAAAAACGCGCCTAATTTGGCGCGTTTTTTTATCTATGGTGTGAAAGCCGTGATGTAACAACCGTGGTGTGACAAGTTAATCACTGAGATTATTCCGTATGCGTGAATTCCGAATATTCGGAATTCAGCAAACTCTCTAGGCTATCCACTTTTGGTCGGAGCGTAGAGAAATGCGTCAACAAATAGATTGTGCGGTGCTTGTGCTGGAAGTGCACGCCACCTGGATGCCGCAAACGCTTGAGGTCGCTCAAGTAGGGCTCTCGAGAATCAGGTTGCACCCTCTGGACTGGGAGGCGGGTCAAGATCTTGAAGTTGCTGAGGGGCAGTTGATTCAGTTGCCCGTGCATGCCATTGCGCAAGCGAGCGTGAGCTTAAGACGATTTGACGTATGCCTATTGCCGGTATCAACGGATAGTCTCGGCTGGACACGACAGGCCTTGGCAGCGATCCCGCGGGGTCCATTTCTACCCATTGTTGGAATTTTTCGAGACCTCAAGTCTGCAGCGATGCAGGACTTGCTTGAGCTGGGCCTCGCGGACTTTGTCAGGCTGCCGCTATGTCCGGAGGAGTTTCGTGCACGGCTGCTGGCAACGGTGGCGCGTGTGCCTCGCCCAGGTACGTTGCGCGAATCGGATCACCCAGGACAAACGGCGTGGCTGCAAGCCATTGGTATATTGCCTCAGGCAGCGACTGTACCGGCACCACACCTCTGCATGTTAGCGCCCGCAAAACCGATTCGTCGGCGCAACTTAGGTGGGCGACCAGCACGCAGTGCAATACAAAGTCGTTCAAAACAGCCTAACCAAAATACAGACGCAGCGTCAGCTCTTGCAATGAGAGAGCCCTTTCAAGATGCAAAAGCGAAGTTAATTGAAGGTTTTGAGCGAGAGTACATTGAGCAGGCACTCGAGCGTTCGCAGGGCAACATCGCGAGGGCGGCCCGGACGTCGAACAAGCACCGACGAGCGTTTTGGGCCTTGATGCGCAAGCACGAAATTGATGCAGAGCAGTATCGGCCAGAAGATCTGTGAGAGTAAAATGCCAAGATTGCAAAATGTGATTGTGCGCCGTAGCCGCCTATCATTAAAAGTCAAAGGAAACTTGTGCCAGTTGCGCCTTTAAAAAACGATGTGTTTTTACGTAGCCTCTTGCGGGAGCCCGTGCCTTATACCCCGACATGGTTGATGCGTCAGGCTGGCCGCTACCTTCCTGAATACAACGCAACACGTGCGCGTGCAGGTTCGTTCATGGGTTTGGCACAAAGCCCGGATTATGCGGCCGAGGTCACGCTTCAGCCTCTCGAACGCTATCCGTTAGATGCGGCCATTTTGTTTTCAGACATTCTGACCGTACCGGATGCAATGGGCTTAGGCTTGTCTTTTGCACAAGGCGAGGGGCCGCGTTTTGCGCATCCCGTACGCACCGAAGAAGATGTCGCCAAGCTTGCTGTGCCGGATTTGGAAAAATTGCGCTATGTATTTGATGCTGTTGCATTAATTCGCAAGCAGTTAGATGGCCGGGTGCCGCTGATTGGTTTTGCTGGGAGTCCTTTCACAGTCGCTTGCTATATGGTTGAGGGTAAAGGCAGTGATGACTATCGCCTGATTAAAGGTATGCTTTACGCGCGCCCTGATTTGTTGCACAAGATTCTAGATATCAATGCTCAAACCACAGCGCAGTATTTAAATGCTCAAATTGAAGCGGGTGCACAAGCTGTCATGATTTTTGATAGCTGGGGTGGTGTCTTGGCGGATGGGCTTTTTCAGCAGTTTTCTTTGCAATATACCCAGCGGGTTGTCGCGGCCTTGAAGCGCGAGCGCGAGGGGCGCCGTGTGCCTGTTATCGTCTTTACCAAGGGCGGCGGTCAGTGGCTCGAAACAATTGCTGCGTGCGGTGCG
>CANFEI010000019.1 GCA_947445495.1 Alcaligenaceae bacterium | reverse complement strand
GTCTTGCCGCCGGACACAGACCCAACGCTCGATGAGCCAGGCTTAGTTGAAATGCTCAAACACCGCGCGAGACAGCTCGCGCAGGTGAATTTGTATCCGCTTGGGGCGATGACAGTGGGCCTCAAGGGAGAGACCCTGACAGAGATGGCCGAGCTCACTGACGCAGGGTGTATCGCGTTTTCGCAAGCAGATGCGCCTGTGCTCGACACCACAGTATTGCTTCGCGCGATGCAGTATGCGCATACGTTTGATTTCATGTTGTGGCTGCGTGCACAAGATCCCTGGCTATCTAAGGGGGGCGTTGCGGCGAGTGGCGCCTATGCGTCGCGCCTCGGGTTGTCAGGTATTCCACAACAAGCCGAAACGATTGCACTCAATACCTTGTTTGATTTACAGCGGACGACGGGTGTTCGTCTACATCTTTGCCGCTTGTCTTCGGCGGCAGGAATTGATCTTGTACGTGCCGCCAAACGTGAAGGTCTGGCTGTTACCTGTGACGTGTCAGCGAATCACGTACATCTGACCGATGTCGATATTGGTTATTACGACAGCAACTTCCGGCTCGATCCGCCCTTGCGTGGGCAGCGTGATCGCGATGCAATTCGTGCCGGGCTCGCCGATGGCACGATTGATGTCGTCTGCTCGGATCATACGCCGGTTGATGATGAGGGCAAGATGTTACCTTTTGCAGAAGCGGAGCCCGGTTCGACCGGTCTTGAGCTTCTTTTGTCCTTGACACTGAAGTGGGCACACGAGGCAAAGGTGCCTCTTGTTGATGCGTTGGCGCGTGTAACGAGTGGCCCAGGTCGTGTGTTAAGTGCATGCTCACCCGCTGTTGCTTCGGCTGGGCAACTTGGCGTGGGTGCTCCCGCCGATTTGTGTATCGTTGACCCTATCGCTTTCTGGAAAGTGAGCCGTCAGAGCCTGTTGAGTCAAAGCAAGCACACACCCTTCTTAGATATGGACTTGCCAGGACGCGTGCAGGCAACAATCGTGCGCGGGCAGGTCGCGTGGGAGTTGGTTGGTTGAGTTTCCTGAGATTTTTTTGTCGGTTAGCCGCTCTCATTTTTTGGGTACTACTCGCCTTTTGTGCGCTGATCCTCATTCAACCTTTCCTCGGGGCGCGAGGACGAGATTGGTTAAAGTGGCAGTGGTCTCGCGTGCTGTTGCGTCTGAGTGGAATTCAAATAGTGGGCGGGGGTACTCCGATCGCTGAGAGTGCGGTCTTGCTCGTATCCAATCACGTCTCGTGGCTAGATATTTACCTCTTGAATGCGACGCGACCAACAATATTTATTGCTAAAAGTGAAATTCGTCGTTGGCCGATCCTAGGTTGGCTTGTAGCGGGCGCCGATACGATTTTCATAGAGCGCGCCTCGCGCCATGCCGTGCATAAAGTTGGCAGTGCGATGCAAAGCCGATTTTCCCGTGGCCAGAGCGTCGGCCTATTCCCCGAAGGAACGACTTCGTCGGGATTCGATTTGTTACCGTTCTATGCCAACTTATTTGAACCGGCACGCAAGGCTGCCGTGCCTATTCAGCCTGTCGCGTTGATTTTTTATCATCAAGGGCAACGCAGCGATTTTGCAGCTTTTGTTGGTGAAGAAACGCTTTTACAAAATTTACGACGGGTTCTGGGCGCTACAGGGGTCATGGTTGAGGTTGAATTCCTTCCACCCATTTGGGTGCCCGAGGACGGTGAGCCACCGCCGCGTGCCGAATTAGGGCGCCTTGCGCGCCATGCGATCCATGAGGCATTGGCTAGGCGCAGCTAAGGGTCAGCGCCTATCGGTCAACAGTTTTGGCAGCGAGGGTGTGTGCGTAGACGAGGATAAACACTCAAGGCGTTACGCGCAAACATTTGTTGCTTCTGCTGTATGTCGGCAGATGGGGATGCATCGATGTAGCGCTTCGTGTCGTCGTAGTAGAAATTAGTCAATGGATCGATGCCTTGTACGGCTCCGACGGTCTCTGACGCGAACAAAATGTTTTTAGTGGGTAGCACGCGCAACAACAGATCGATGCCAGGCTGGTGATAGACGCAAGTGTCAAAAAATACATTGTTGAGTACTTTCTCTTCAAGTGGCGGCAAGCCCATGTCTTGCGCGATCCCACGGTATCGTCCCCAATGGTAGGGCGCCGCGCCGCCGCCATGCGGAATAATGAATTTCAGTGTTGGGAAATCTTTAAAAATGTCGGAGGTCATAAACTGTACAAACGCAGTCGTATCGCCGTTGATATAGTGCGTAGCCACAGCGTTGAAGTGCGGGTTACACGAGCCGCTGACGTGAATCATTGCAGGCACATCTAGTTCGACCATTTTCTCATAGAGCGGATACCACCATTTTTTATCCCAAAGCGGTGGGTCGCTCCAATGACCGCCGGTCGGATCCGGATTGAGGTTGGCACCAATGAAGCCAAACTCATTGACGCAACGCTCGAGCTCTGCGATGACTCGTGCACCAGGCGCTACACCACTGGCCTGCGGCAATTGGCATACACCAATAAAGTGATCGGGATAGAGCTTACACACGCGGTGAATCAGTTCGTTATTAAAGCGGGCCCAAACAACGTTGGTGTCTTCACTGCCCATATGGTGGTCCATTGCGACCGCTTTGGGCGAGAATATTGTCATGTCAATCCCACGCTCGCGCATGATGCGTAACTGGTTTTGATCGATACCTGCACGGATTTCGTCGTCAGTGACTGCGGGTGGCGCTATGCCAGTGTGTTGAAATGCGGCGATCTGCTCAGTACGAAATTTTGCGACCTGAGCGGGGGCGGTCGTGAAATGACCGTGACAATCGATAATCATGGGGGCCCTTTGTGAAAAGGAAGTTAGGTATTACCGTCAATTTACACAATTTCACAGCTGTTGAGCGGTTGTCCTTGCGATACTATTTACAAACTTTAAATAGCATTGCAATGTTTGAGGATTTCCTGCGATGACAACTCCGGTCAATCAGCTCACCCTTGACTGGATAGCTGAATACGAAAAAAAGTGCCAGCGTCATTTGGTTGATGTTAACGGGCAGCATGTGATGTGGCGTCAGTTTGGTCAAGGTGAGCCGTTACTGCTTATCCATGGGGGGCATGGCAGTTGGTTGCATTGGGCGCGCAATATCGATGCGTTGTCGAAACGTTTCACGCTCTACATCGCCGATCTGCCAGGATTTGGGGACTCGAGCGCGCCTGACTTTGACGATTTTGAGAACATGGTTCAAGTCACTGCGGCCTCAATACAAACGCTGTTAGGGCCCACGACTCCCTTCAATCTTGCAGGCTTTTCTTTCGGAGGGCTCGTATCCGCCAATGTGGCGGCCGAGGGCCTGGCGGTTAAGCGCCTAGCATTGTTAGGCCCGGGGGGACATGGTGGACCAAGGCGCGAGCGTGGCCAGCTTATGAATTGGAAGCGTGCATTAACGGATGAAGAATTGCTTGAGGCAATGCGTTTCAATTTGTGGGCGCATATGATCTATGCCGATGAACAGTTGGATCCTTTTGCGATCGGGATTCACACTTATTCTTGCATCCATACACGCTTCCGCAGTCGGGGGATTTCTGGTCGGGGATTACTTGGGCCTGCGCTCGATCTGTACACCGGGCCGAGCTTAATCGTATGGGGTGAGCATGACGTCACGTGCACCCCTGAATATCTGATGACGCATATGATCGAGGGCCACGCAAATCGTCGGGGCGTGATTCTGCCCGATGTCGGACATTGGGTGAACTATGAGGACGCCGCGCGCGTCGACCCAATTTTGATCGACTGGTTTGGCGCTTAGTCAGCCAAGGGATCAACGCTCTGATCGCAGGCAATTTGCACGACGAACTGGTCTTGTAATCTCACAGCACTCAGTTGCCCCCCCCAGACACAGCCCGTGTCTAGCGAGATCAAGTCCGGCTTGAGTGTTAAGCCCAAGGTTGACCAATGCCCAAAGACCACCGTGACATCGCGTGTCATGCGCTTGGGCATATTGAACCAGGGCGTCAGTCCTGGTTGCACGACTTCAGGTCCGGTCTTAACAGAGAGCATCATCCGACCCTCTTTGTTGCAAAGACGGATTCGCGTCAACGCATTAATAATGGCACGCATACGCTCCGGCCCACGAAACGTATCATCCCAGTAATCTGGTTCATTACCGTACATCGTTAGAAGAGACTGCTGCCACGCGTCACTGCGCAACTGCGTGTGCACCTCATCAGCGAGTGCCACGGTCTTTTCTGCTGACCAGTCAGGGAGCACGCCAGCATGAACCAGGAGGTGTCCGTATTCAAAGTGAGCTAGTGGACAGTGACGCAACCAGTTCAGAATCTCAGGGGCATCATGGGCCTCGAGTACTTCGGTTAAGGTGTCGCGCTTACTCGGTCGTCTTGCGCCAGCCGCCATGGCCAGTAAATGCATATCGTGATTGCCCAATACAGATAAGGCTCGGTCACCCATCGCCATAATTCTTCTGAGCGTTGCGAGCGAGCGAGGACCGCGGTTGACCAAATCGCCCGCGAACCAAAAGCGTGCATTGGGGTCGTCTGCGATCTTTGGTTGGTCAAGCAACCGATTCAGGCTGTCGCAACAGCCTTGTACATCCCCAATCATCCAGATGCTGCCAATGCTCATAGGGGCGATTTTTTCCAAAAGAAAAACCCACCGTTACGCTGCGCGATGGCATTTCTATTTTCCATCATGAACACCGCAGTCAGGGCAAGAATCATGGCACCAATATTTGGGAGAAGCGCGGTCACCACTGGGGGCCAGTTAAACAACAAACTGACGTTCAGGGCGAGTTGATTAATCATAAAAAAGCCAGTGCCAAGTAAGATACCCAAAAAAACCTTCGCCCCAACGCCACCGCGGCGCGTCTGCATAAAGCTAATCGGCGCAGCAATGGTGAGCATCACTAGTAGCGTAAAGGGATACGCCATCTTTCTCCAGACCGCTACGATTTGCCGATCTGCTTGCAATTGATTACGGTTCAGATAGTCGATGTAGTCGTGCAGAGCCATCAGAGACATCCTTTCGGGTGTCAGGATGCGTGCAACGAGGCGTTCGCTGCTCAAGGTTGTATCAATGGTTTGTCGAGGTAATTGTTTGACAGTCACGGCTGGCTTTGTCGTGACCTTGGCATCAGCCAGCACGCTCTTGATATTTGAATCGAGTTGGGTTTCGACGACATCTTGCATATCGAGTTTGCCTTTGACGAATTTTCCTGATTTTGCTTGAGTCATCACCGATAGCGTGAGCCCATCTGGAAACTCATAAACCGACAGATTTTCGACATTTCCGGAAGTGAGTAATTTTCCTACGTTGATAATGCGCGTTCCACCGTTTGGGGTAGGCTCTTTAAACCAGTAACCACTCGCTAATCTGCCCCCCTCTACTCGACCACGCATGAGGAGGTTGACCTCACTACTTTTTATTTCTGCGAGCGGTGTTAAAAACTCAGACAAGATGAGTGCGCCCAGGATGATCGGAATAGATACGGTCCAGAGCATGCCCAATAGTCCCATCCCGCTCACGCCGGAGACGCGCAGAATCACGAGCTCATTGCGTTGCGCTAACCCTGAGAGCGCAAGGATGGCGCCAATCAGTAAGCCAATCGGCAGTAAATCGTAGAGACGTGTGGGCAGTGATAGCCCCTGCAAGTAGAACAAAGCTGTCAATGGAAACCGTGCGTTCACAGTGTCCAGCTCGTCAACCAACGTGAAGAACGTAAATAGCCCCAGCAAAGCAATCAGGACCACTGAGGTGGATCGATAGATTTCGCGGGCCAGGTAGCGACGTGCAGTTTGCATAAGTCCTAGTGTAATGCCTAGCGGGAGTCAGACAGATTGGCGCGCAGACCGGCAAGAACGGGGGTGATATCTGGACGCACACCGTGCCAGAGATAGAAGCTTTCGGCTGCTTGCCCGACTAGCATGCCTAGCCCATCGCTCGTGTTTGCAGCACCATCACGCTGAGCTTGCAACATAAAGGGAGTGGCCGTTACGCCGTACATCATGTCATAGGCCCAAGCATTTTTAGCGTACAGCTCAGAAGCCACCGCAGGGGCCTCGCCTCCCAGGCTGCTGGAACTTGCGTTGATGACAAGATCCCAGCCGCGGGGCTCGCCCACTTCCTTCAAGCCACCTGCGGTCAGTCTATGCGACGCAACGGAGGATGTCGCTTGATGTTGTGCGATCAGTTCGTGCGCGCGCGTAGCGGTTCGATTGACTAAGTGGAGCTTTGCGCAACCCGCATCCAAGAGCGGACCGAGCACGCCGCGCGCAGCGCCCCCTGCGCCGATTAACAGGACGCGTGAGTCTGAATTCAGCGCGCCGAGTCGCTGCAGATCAAGAACCAGGCCGACGCCATCTGTATTACAGCCATGCAGCGCACCCTTGTCTAGCCAAAGGGTGTTGACCGCTTGCGCCAAGGTCGCGCGCGGGCTTAAGTTTGCGCCAGCGAGCTCCCACGCCTCAAGCTTGAAGGGCACAGTGACATTGAGTCCACGCCCTCCTGCCTCAAAAAAAAGGCGGACCGTGAGCGCGAAGCCATCCAGCGGCGCGAGGAGTCGGTCATAAACCAGCTTGACCCCCATTTGCGCAGCGAATTGCTGGTGAATAGCTGGCGAACGACTATGTTCAATGGGGTTCCCGACGACGGCACAGCGGGTTGGAGTTTGGGTTGATGTCATTTTGTCGTGACTGATCCGTTTACAAAGTGCCAAGTCCGCGTTAAGACCAGCTGATCGATTTGGCTCGCCATATCTTGGGGGAAAGCAGCGAAGGGCGCCGCGAGTTGGGCGATACGCCGTACTGCTTGGTTAAGTAAAGCCTTGTCAGAGGGACGGTTAATTTGAATATCTGCTATCGAACCATCCGCACGAATCGTGAGCGTGGCCTGGACACTACCATATACCTTGTCGCCCACACCCTTTGGATAGTGCTGAGTACCGATCTGCTCAACCCGTAGGCGCCATTGATCAATGTAGGGCGCAAATTGCATTTGGCGTGCGGAGGGGGCGTCGAAGTGTTTACGGGGGCGTTCGCTGTACTGTTCGATTTGATGCGTCAGGACCGCAATACGGTTATTGCGCAGAATGGCCTCTTGATCGTCTTGGTCTGGACCGTTGCGATCGGTGTCTTTCAAAAAATGCTCATTGGGTCGACCTTCTTGCGCAGCTTGCGGAGCCTTTAAGAGTGTGAGTAACTCTTGCTGCTGCGCTTCGAGCTGTAGTCGTTTTTTTATAAGCGCCTCGAGCATGAGGTTGTCGGGTGCTTGACCCCCATGCGCGAGTTGGCTTGAGGTGTAACCCTTTGGACCGTCTCCCCCCCCATCTACATTGGATTGCGCGAACAGGCGCGCGACAGCCGGTGCGCTCTCTGTTTGTGCATTGACCATCACCACTTCTATTTCAGAAGGTAATGGCTGTGCATATCGTTCGCCGGAGAAATTCCAAGCGAGAATCGCAACGTGTAACAGAGCGGACAGAATAACGGCCCAGTATAAAAAACGACGTTGCCCCGCCGACCAATCGGCCGGTGAGGTCATGGGCAAGGGCGTTGTATGCGCTGTCATGTCGTTTGTGTGGCGACGTGTCGGCATTCGACCTCGAGGGTGAGTTCGTCGGTCGAGAGAATCTGCAACGTGATAATTTCACCACGTTCAGACTGCGGCAGTCCGCTTACGCGAATTACCAGCGGTGCGTGGTCTAGGCGGACAAGGTCCTCCTTGAGTACGGTTGCCGCACACTCTGTGATTTGCTGTTGTTGCAGCCAGCGCAGGCACCAAAAGCGCTCCAGGCTATTCTGAAAATCGTGCCATGCGGTGTACTGAGATTCAAAGCTGCCAATGATGGCAAATAGGTCTGCATCCTTGGGTTTGAAGGGAGCGACCAAGGGCGCCGAGACGCCGTGCTCAATGGCGGTAATGATCTGCCACTGATTGACTAAGTCTACATAGCGCCTTAACGGAGACGTGCACCACGCATATTGCGCCACACCGATCGCCTCATGAGGTAGAGCGTGTGTGCTCATGCGTACACGACCACCTTGCTGCGAACGATAGATACCAGGCAAACCATTAGCCGCGAGCAACCCACCCCAGGTGCTGTTGGCCAAAATCATGTATTCCGCGACCAATCGATCCAGCGGGGCGTTGCGCATGCGCGGCACAATCCGCACGGGTGTGTCGGGGTTGTCTGGATCGCCATCGACATAAAAGCTGTATTCCACCCGATTGTTGCTTTCGGTCTTACCACGAACCATATCGCGTTGTTTGCTCAGAGATAGTGCGAGCGCCCAGAGCGGACGAATCCAATCGTTGTAGGGCAATGCAACCGACGGGTCAGCAAGTGCCTCTTCAGTGATGTCTTGGTCGAGCGCATGATGGCGAAGATTCTCTCGCACAGCAACTCGCTCGATCTTGCTTTCGTGCGAAAGGATTTCGCCAGTGTCTGGGTTGGCTGTAACGTAAAGTGATACAGCAGGTGTAGGACGTCCCGCATCGAGTGAATAGGCTGCAATGACGGAGTCTGGTTGCATTGGGATCTTATCGCCGGGCATGTAGACCGTCGACATTCGCGCACGGGCTAATTTGTCTAAGGCACTGTCGCGCGTGACCGATAAGCCGGGCGCTGCAATATGGATGCCAACTTGTATATTGCCATCGGGCAGTACGCGAACCGATAAGGCGTCATCAATTTCTGTCGTAGTGATATCGTCAACCGAATAGGCCACCACATCGGCAAGTGGGAGCTCACGATCAAAAGAGGGCAAGGCCTGGGCTGCAAACGCGATTCCGCGCGGAAAGTGGGTCGCAATAAAGCGACCCTTGTGTAGCGCCAGCGCGTGCGGCCAAGCACCAAGTTCTAGTAGCACCCGTTCAGGTGGTTTTTGCAGGCTGGTGGCCGCTGTATCCAACGCCTTCCATGCTTGCGAATTTTTGTCTGGTCGTGTGATCAGCGCCATCGCTGCGTCGGCGATAGCTTGCGGTAGCCGGCCTGCAATCATTTCATCGGCCCACGCGGACATTTCAGCGACTTGCCGTTGTTTTTTTTCTTGTGCTGCGAGTGCCGCAGTAAGGACCTCTGGCGGCGCAGGACGGAAGCGGCCTCGTCCGCGACGATGAAAAAAAATCGGTGCGCTGTGTAGGCGCAGAAGCAACGTGGTTTTTTCGAGCGTATTGACCGGATGACCGAAGTAGTCGATCCCGAGCGTCTCAACATCGAATTCGTCCTGGGGTGCACACTCCCACAAAAACTGGAGCTCAATTTCTTCTGAGAGTCTTTGTGCTTCGGGCATCAAGATATCTGGCGCAGGGCTTGCAAACGTAAACAAACAATTGGCACGTTTGATTTTGCTGCGTTTACCGGATTCAGACTCAACCTGCAGGGCGGCGTCAGACTCGGACATAATATGCCCGGTCTTAAACATCCCCTCTTCTTCAAACAAAACGTACATACGATATCCGGTGATTCGGTTTGCTGGCCGGCTTACTGCTTGCCGGATAGTGCGTCGAGCAGGCGGGCGTGTACACCCGCGAAGCCGCCGTTACTCATGACTAGGATGTGATCGTTTGGCTGCGCTGCCTTTACGACGCCCTCGACCAGCGCATCGATCTCATGGTGCGCTTGCATACGTATCCCGAGAGATGCAAGCACCTCTGCCGGATCCCAACCCAGGGCTTGTTTGCCGTCACGCTGACCAAAACAAAAGACGAGATCGGCGGGCTCAAGGGCTTGCGGCAGCCGAGCCGCCATCGTGCCAAGCTTCATGGTGTTGGAGCGCGGTTCTAGAACTGCGAGAATCCGCTGTGATCCTACTTGTGCGCGGAGCCCATCGAGCGTTGTACGAATTGCAGTAGGGTGATGCGCGAAATCGTCATAGACCGTGACGCCGCGAACCTTACCGCGCATTTCCATGCGACGTTTTACACCGGCAAACGTACAGAGTGCCTCGACGCTTGCGCGCGCACCCACGCCAACATGCACTGCCGCCGCGATCGCGACTAGCGCGTTGTTGCGATTATGTGCGCCTGTTAGAGTCCATTGGACGATGCCATAAGAGGTGTGACCTCGCTTGACCTCAAAGGCTAAGGGACTGATCTCGACAGTGTGCCAGCCTGAGACCTCGCCTGTGCGGACGAGTTCGGCCCAGCATCCTCGGGCGAGTACGCGGTCAAGCGCCTCTTCCGCGGTGGGCGCAATGACTTGGCCCGAGCGCGCAATGGTGCGTACGAGATGATGGAACTGCGTTTCGATGGCTGCGAGATCCGGAAAGATATCAGCGTGGTCGTATTCCAGATTGTTCAGAATGGCTGTCTTGGGCCGATAGTGGATAAACTTTGAGCGCTTGTCGAAAAAAGCCGTGTCGTATTCGTCCGCTTCGATGACAAAAAGATGTTGC
>CANFEI010000018.1 GCA_947445495.1 Alcaligenaceae bacterium | reverse complement strand
CCTGCGGAGCGCGCAAGAGCGCCTCGAGACCATCGGACAACGCACGCGCCTTCAGCCGCGCTGTGTCAGCACTACCCAAGAGTTCTCCTAAGCGAGTGATGTTGTTGCCCACACCCGCCAAGTTTGTTGGTGCGCTGATAAAGAAGGGTATCTTCAGCACTTTGAGCGCTTCGTACTGCGAAGGCAGCCAGCCAATAATCAAGTCTGGCGCGTAAGCGGCCACTCGCTCCGGATCTGGGGTGACGCCATCGCCAATGCGCGGTAAGCCACGCGCTTCGGGGGGATAGTCGCTGGGAATCACAGTCGCGACAATTTGCTTGCCTCCCCCTGCAGCGAAGACCAGTTCGGTCGCGTGTGGGCTGAGCGTCACGACGCGACGAGCGGGCCGCTCAAGGATGATGTCTCGGCCACTGTCGTCGCGCACCACGATCTGTGCCCATGCCTGCGGCCCCACCAACAGCCAGCAGACAAAGCACAGACTGAGGCAGCGACGCATGGGGTTACATCCGTAACGCAAGGTTCATAAATACATTCGAGCCAGGCGTGTTGTAGCCTTGTACCAACGTGTATTGCTGACCAAAGACGTTGTTCCAGCGCAGTTGCAGCTCTGCGTGCTCCGACACTGGGTAGCTCGCCGCAAGATTGACGAGGTTGAATCCAGCCAGGGTATCGCCAGAAAATGAGTCGCGACGAGTGCTCGTGGCATATAACTCAGCCGTTAGACGGGCCCGCCCAATGGATTGATCCACGGCGAGCTTGAGCACTTGCTGGGCGCGTTGTGGCAACAGCCCTCCGGTGTCTGCGTTGCGAGGATCGAGCCAGTCAACGCTGCCGCGCACCAGTGTTGAGGAGCCGAGTCGCTGGTTGCCCGTGAGGGTCACGCCTTGAATGGTTGCACGACCAATATTCGTCGGTGTGTAGGCCGAGTAGGGGTCTGCCGCGATGCTAGGCTGGTTCAGGATCAGATTGCTGATCTCGTTGCGGTATACCGTGAGCCCGAGCTTAGTCTTATCTGTGGTGTAGCGCAAACCTGCTTCGATGTTGCGGGACTTCTCCGGTTGCAGTAACGGGTTGCCCATAAAAAACGGCGTAACGGGCCAATAAAGTTCGTTGAAATTTGGTGCTCGAAAGCCGGTATTCGCACCCACACTCGCTCGCCAATTCTTCGATAAATCAAGCCCGTAAGTCAGACTGCCCGTGACGAAGTTTCCATACTGCGAGTTATTGTCCGTGCGTGCGCTGGCCTGCACGGATTGTGGCCCCCAGTTGCCACGGTAGATGGCAAGCAGTGAGTTGGTATAACGCGAGGTCTGCTGATAGTTCACGAAGGCGGGCGCCATGTAATCGTCATTCGAAAGCGTACCGTCCACGCTTTGCTCAAGCCGCTCGTAGGCCAGGCTCACGGCCTGTGTCGGAGAAAACTTCAGGTCGTTTTGCCACACGTATTGATTCTGGCGCGTTTTGAAATACTGGGTACCGTCCAGACCACTGGTAGAGGCCCCCACTGTTTTATAGTCGTCGATTGAGAACCCTGCACGTACGGTGCTTGTCCAGAGCGAAGAGATCACGTTACGACTCGTCAGCATGTTGCTGCTTAGCGTCTGTACCCCACGGTCGTTGAAATAGGGCATACCCATGTCGTAGCCGCCATTGACCGTGGACTGGAAGGTCTGCAGCGTGAGCGTTTGGCCCGGCTTGTACGTGTAGCCAAGTGTGCCACCCACGTTGCTGCGGTAATACGAGTCTTTGTCGGGGTTGTAGTAATAGGCCGTGCTGCGGGTTGTGTTGAAGCCCCCGCTCTGCCCATAGCCTCCGAATAGGCTGTACACCCAACCGTCGGCCGCACCGGAAAATCCGGCATCGAATTGCGTGGTCGCATAGCTGCCTACCCCAGCATTCGCATACGCAGAAAATGGCCTGTCTTGTTCGCCACGCGTAATAACGTTGATGACGCCACCAATTGCATCCGCCCCATACAGACTGCTGCTTGTGCCTCGCACGACTTCAATGCGCTCGACACTACTGAGAGGAATTGCGTTAATCGAAGGTAGACCGTTTGTGGCGTTATTGATCCTTAAGCCATCAATCAACACCAAAGACTGATTGCTATTCGTGCCTCGAATATTCAGGGTGTTTAAGGTCTGCGGGCCACCGTAGTTGACCGTTTCAATGCTGTGCTGACGAATGAGCGCATCGCCAAGCGTGCCGTTTGGCAAGCTATCTAGACTTTCACGACTGATGACGCTATTGTCTCCCAGTGTGTTGCCCAGGGGTTCAGGCGTGCGGGCGGGGGTCACCACAATGGTTGATAGTTGTGGGATCTGTGAAGCAGGGGTGGTACTTGAAGAGGAGCTTTGAGCGAAAGCGCTCGAGACGACTGCCCAGACGGCAGCACCGGCTGTTAACCGGGATAGGGGATGTTGCATGTGAAACCTCGTTGAAGGCGTGCGTCCCCGCACGACCATGACATAAAAGAAATCGGGGAGATAAGTCCGTCAATTTCCGCTTGAGGTGGCCGGTATCGGGCTAGCCAAGGACTAAAAAACATGCAGTCCAAGGTTGACCGTTGCGGGGGCAGCACAGGCACAATCGTCGAAATCGACGTATTTCCCTGTTTCCCGTTTAACTTTCCCAATGCGACCAATTTGCTTGTGGCAATAGGGTCTTTGCATCGAAAGCACCAACTCTGCTCACAATGTAGCATAGCTCTGTTTTTGGTACGATGACGGGTTGACTAAAGTCGGTTTTTTAGTCAATACCGTCGAACGATTTTGTTGCGGCGAGCCCGTCTCTTTTATGCAAGTGAATCATGTCCTATCCCAAGCTGCCCTATCCGATTAAAAGCTATACCCGTGGTGCCGAATTTGCTCGGCTCTTGGGTAGGCGCATGATGATGTTGGACGGCGCGATGGGTACGATGATTCAGCGCTACAAATTGTCTGAGGCAGATTTTCGTGGCCCACGATTTGCCGAGCATGGCAAAGACGTAAAAGGCAACAACGAGCTCTTGACGCTCACCCGTCCAGACGTGATCCGCGAAGTGCATGAGGGCTATCTCGCTGCCGGTGCAGATGTGATCGAAACTAATACGTTTGGTGCGACGACTATTGCGCAAGGCGATTATGATCTGGCCGAACTTGCGTATGAACTCAATCTTGAGTCCGCACGGATCGCGCGTCAGGCTTGCGATAAATTCAGCACCCCAGAGCAACCACGTTTCGTAGCGGGCGCCTTAGGCCCACAACCCAAAACGGCATCGATTTCGCCAGACGTCAACGACCCGGGCGCACGTAACGTCACCTTCGATGAATTGCGCATTGCGTATGCTGAGCAATTGAATGGATTGTTGGATGGCGGTATCGATCTGGTCTTGATCGAAACGGTTTTTGACACCCTCAATGCGAAGGCAGCAATTTTTGCTGTTGAGGAAGTTTTCGAAGCGCGCGGGGAGCGCCTGCCCGTGATGATCTCCGGTACGGTGACTGATGCCTCCGGTCGCATTTTGTCAGGGCAGACCGTCGAGGGGTTCTGGAATTCTGTGCGCCACGCTCGTCCGATCACGATCGGACTGAACTGTGCGCTGGGTGCTGCGCTCATGCGCCCGTACATTGCCGAGCTTTCAAAGATTTGCGACACCTACGTGTGTGTGTATCCCAATGCGGGGCTGCCCAACCCCATGAGCGAGACGGGTTTTGATGAGACGCCCGCCGATACCTCGAGTTTGCTTGAAGAGTTTGCGCGCGCAGGTTTCGTCAATATGGTGGGCGGTTGTTGCGGAACGACGCCTGAGCACATTGCGGCGATTGCAGAAAAAGTGTGTGCGTTACCGATTCGTGTCGTACCAGACATCGCAGTCAAGACCAGACTGTCGGGCCTCGAAGCTTTAAATATTGATGACGCCACGCTGTTTGTTAACGTAGGTGAGCGTACCAACGTAACCGGCAGCAAAATGTTTGCACGCCTGATTCGTGAAGAGAAGTACGACGAAGCGGTTGCTGTCGCGCGTCAACAAGTCGAAAGCGGTGCACAGATTATCGACATCAACATGGATGAAGCCATGTTGGATTCGTTGGCCTGCATGCACAGGTTCTTAAACCTGATTGCGTCTGAGCCCGATATCGCGCGCGTGCCTGTCATGATCGACAGCTCGAAGTGGTCGGTGATCGAAACAGGCCTCAAGTGCGTGCAGGGCAAGTCGATTGTCAATTCGATTTCGCTCAAGGAGGGCGAAGAGCCCTTTCTTAAACAAGCGCAGCTATGCCGTCGCTACGGCGCAGCTGCAGTGGTCATGGCTTTTGACGAAAAAGGCCAGGCCGATACGCTTGAACGCCGCAAAGAAATCTGTACGCGCGCTTACCGTCTGCTGGTCGATGTTGTGGGCTTTCCTCCAGAAGATATTATTTTTGATCCAAACGTCTTCGCGATCGCAACAGGCATCGATGAGCATAATCACTATGCAGTGGATTTCGTCGAATCGACGAAATGGATTCGTACGTCGTTGCCGCATGCGCGCATTTCCGGTGGCGTATCAAACGTAAGCTTTTCGTTCCGCGGCAATGAGCCGATGCGAGAAGCGATTCACACAGCTTTTCTGTACTACGCCATCCGTGAAGGCATGACGATGGGCATCGTCAATGCAGGGCAGCTCGGCGTGTATGCAGAACTGCCTCCTGCATTACGCGATCTCGTAGAAGACGTGGTGCTCGATCGCGCTCAGCCGGTCGGACATACAGACCTAACCGACACACGTACACCGACCGAGCGCTTGGTTGCTTTTGCGGATTCCGTTAAGGGTTCAGGCACCAAGCGTGAAGAAGATCTCACTTGGCGTGAGCAGGCCGTTGAAAAACGACTCGCGCATGCGATGGTCCATGGCAATACGCAATTCATTGTTGAGGACACCGAAGAGATTCGTCAGCAAATCGCTGACCGCGGCGGCCGACCCATTGAGGTCATCGAAGGGCCTCTGATGGATGGCATGAATATCGTCGGCGATTTGTTCGGTGAAGGCAAAATGTTCTTGCCGCAGGTTGTTAAATCTGCCCGTGTGATGAAGCAAGCCGTTGGACATCTCGTCCCTTTCATCGAAGAAGAAAAAAAATTAATTGCCGCGGCCGGGGGCGACGTTCGTGCCAAAGGCAAGATCGTGATCGCGACCGTCAAAGGCGATGTGCACGATATTGGTAAAAATATTGTCACCGTTGTGCTTCAGTGCAACAACTTCGAAGTCGTCAATATGGGCGTCATGGTCCCCGCTGCAGAGATTCTGGCCCGCGCCAAGGCCGAGAAGGCGGATGTGATTGGCTTGTCTGGATTGATTACGCCTAGCCTTGAAGAAATGGCATACGTGGCCAGTGAAATGCAGCGGGACGAATACTTTCGAAGCCGCAAGATCCCTCTCATGATCGGTGGTGCAACAACCAGCAGGGTGCATACCGCCGTAAAGATTGCTCCGCACTACGAAGGCCCTGTTATTTATGTTCCGGATGCAAGCCGTTCGGTTGGCGTTGCGCAGAACCTGATGTCTGAAACGGCGAATACCTACCTCGATGAGTTGGCCGTTGAGTACGAAGACGTGCGCCGTCGCTATGCTAATCGTCAGATCGCACCCTTGATGTCCATGACGGATGCGCGCGCAGCGAAGCCAGAGATTGATTGGTCTACCTACCAGCCACCCCGCCCAAAATTTATTGGACGTCGCACATTCAAGAATTTTGATTTGGCGGAGCTGGCTCGTTTCATTGACTGGACGCCGTTCTTTCAAACCTGGAGTTTGTTTGGCCAGTTTCCGGCCATCCTTGATGATCATGTCGTGGGTGAGCAGGCGCGTAAAGTCCACATTGATGGGCTGGCGATGCTTAAGCGGATGATCGATGGACGTTGGCTGACGGCAAATGGCGTGATCGCTTTTTGCCCAGCGAACACTGTCAACGATGACGATATCGAGATTTATCAAGACGAAACGCGTGAAAAAGTACTGTTCACCTGGCGCGGCCTCCGTCAACAAGGGATCAAGCGCGAAGGGGTTGAGAACAAATGCTTGGCCGACTTTATTGCGCCTAAATCTTCTGGTGTGGTGGATTACATCGGCTTGTTTGCTGTGACCGCTGGAATCGGCATTGATAAAAAAGAGCAAGAGTTTGAACGTGCAAACGACGATTACTCTTCCATCATGTTCAAGTCGTTAGCTGACCGCATGGCTGAAGCATTTGCTGAAGCGCTCCATGCGCGGGTACGTCAAGACTTGTGGGGTTACGCCGCAAATGAAGCGCTTACGAATGAGCAGATGATCAAAGAGCAGTACGTGGGCATTCGACCTGCACCAGGTTATCCTGCTTGTCCGGAGCACGTGGTCAAGCGCGAGATGTTTGAGGTGCTCGACGGCGCAGACATCGGGATGATGTTGACTGAAAGTTACGCGATGCATCCCGCTGCGAGTGTGTCAGGATTTTATTTCAGCCATCCGCAGTCGCAGTACTTCAGCGTGGGTCCGATCGGCGAGGATCAGGTTGAGGATTACGTGAAGCGTTCCGGACGGACCGAGAAAGACGTCAAACGGACCTTGGCGCCTAACTTAGGCTAACTGGCCTTAGATAGACCGCTCAAGCACCAAGGTGAGAGCGACGGCTGCCAGCAGAAATCCAGTTTGTGCGTTAAGGCCCAACGCATTATTGCGTGTTTCTACCAGGCGATACAGTAAGGCGCCCGCCGCTAAAGATAGGCCGACCGCGACAACAATACCCACGGCGTTGATCCACAGGCCGGTAGGGAACCAGAGACTCCACAGCGCATTGATGCCAATGCAGATGCCGTAGTGAATTAAAAAAATTGAGTAAGAGCGCTCGCCCAGCCAGTTCAGTGCGGGGTGATCACCCCAGTGGTCGAGTCGTCCGCGCAGATCGGCAAGCGCTAGCAGCAAGGCCGTGATCGTAGCGGTCGCAACCGCTTTGCGAAACTCCAGCCATAACGCCACCACACCAAGTAGTGTGATTAGTACGAGCCCGAAGCGACCTAAGCGTGTGTGCGCTGTCCAATAAGCCAGCACGCCCAAGCCGTAATAACCAAAGAAAAATGGTGCATAGGCCTCGAGGGCGTCATTGCGGTTCAGCACCCAAAGAGAAAAGGCCGTGAGCGCAATAATGATCAGTGGGTAAACGCGTTGCAGATTCGTAGGCATTCGCCAGCATAAGGCGGTAAAAATTGCCGTCAAAGCAAACAGTTGAAAATCAATCGCGACATACCAAACCCCTGCTGAGAGCGCTTCCAAACCAATCAAGTCATAGAGTAAAAAAACGTGTGCAAGCAGTTGACCAAAGGTTGGAGCGGCCGACAGTGAGTCATGGATAAACCAAGGACGTACAAGCGCGGTAATGAGCGCTGCTAGTGCCACGGCAAACAGAAAGGGCGTAATGAGCCGCTTGTAGCGTTTCCAGACTAGGGTAGGGACCTCTAGCGCAATCGGCGCAGTCCGAGGAGCCATTTGTGCGGCGACAAAGTATCCGCCGAAAACAAAAAACATTTGTACTGCAAGTTTGCCGTAGACAATGAGTGCTTCGATCAGTTTTGGATACTGGGCGCCGATCACCTCAGACATCGGTCCGTATACCGCGAGGTGATGGATGACAATGACCAGACAGCCAACGCCTTTTGCGGCGTTGACGAGTGACAGTCTAGTCGTTGACATCGGTAGGTCGAGTTTGCTCAGTTACGTCTTGTGATAAATCTCTGAGCCTTTTTTGACAAACTCCACGGCTTTTTCCTGCATGCCGGCCTTGAGTGCAGCGTCGTTCTCTAAGCCTTGCTTCTTCGCATAGTCGCGCACGTCTTGCGTGATCTTCATGCTACAGAAATGTGGGCCGCACATCGAACAGAAGTGCGCGACTTTCATTGAGTCCTTGGGTAAGGTCTCATCATGAAAATCTTTTGCGGTATCGGGGTCGAGGCCTAAGTTGAACTGATCATCCCAGCGGAATTCAAAACGTGCCTTAGAAAGCGCATTGTCACGAATGGCCGCGCCTGGGTGGCCCTTGGCCAAGTCCGCCGCATGTGCAGCAATCTTATAGGTAATGATTCCGTCTTTGACATCCTTTTTGTTCGGCAGTCCTAAGTGCTCTTTTGGCGTGACATAACAAAGCATGGCTGTGCCGTACCAACCGATCAGCGCGGCACCAATGCCCGAAGTGATGTGGTCGTAGCCGGGTGCGATGTCTGTCGTGAGCGGTCCCAGCGTATAGAAGGGCGCTTCGTCGCAGTGCTTGAGCTGCATCTCCATGTTTTCTTTGATCAACTGCATGGGTACGTGGCCTGGGCCTTCGATCATGACTTGAACGTCATGCTTCCAAGCAACTTTGGTGAGTTCACCCAAGGTCTTGAGCTCTGCAAACTGTGCCTCGTCGTTCGCGTCAAAGCCCGAGCCAGGGCGCAAGCCATCGCCAAGTGAGAAGCTCACGTCATAGGCTTTCATGATTTCGCAGATTTCTTCAAAGCGCTCGTACAAGAAGCTTTCTTTATGATGCGCGAGACACCACTTTGCCATGATTGAGCCACCACGTGACACGATGCCGGTCATACGATCTGCAGTCATCGGGATAAACGGCAGGCGAACCCCTGCGTGGATCGTGAAGTAATCCACACCTTGCTCTGCTTGCTCGATCAGCGTGTCGCGGAAAATCTCCCACGTCAGGTCTTCTGCTTTACCGTCTACTTTTTCAAGCGCTTGATAAATCGGTACGGTACCGATTGGCACGGGTGAGTTACGGATAATCCATTCACGCGTTTCGTGAATGTGTTTGCCGGTGGACAGATCCATGACGGTGTCACCACCCCAGCGGATTGACCAAGTCATTTTTTCAACTTCTTCGGCAATGCCGGAGCTGACGGCCGAGTTGCCGATGTTGGCATTGATCTTGACCAGGAAGTTACGTCCGATCGCCATCGGTTCGACTTCAGGGTGATTGATGTTGGCAGGAATAATCGCACGACCACGAGCGATTTCATCGCGTACGAATTCAGGTGTAATCAAATGCGGGATTGAGGCACCAAAGGACTCGCCCGGATGCTGACGCAGCATCCGCTTAGCCATTTTCTCGCCTTCTGGGCCTGTGGCGCGCAGACTTTCAATATATTGCTCGCGGCGCAGGTTCTCGCGAATAGCGACGAATTCCATTTCAGGCGTAATGATGCCGCGACGTGCATAGTGCATTTGTGAAACGTTGGCACCCGCCTTGGCACGGCGTGGGTGGCGACGCAAGTCAAAGCGCATCGCTGTCAGTTTTGGATCCGTTAAACGCTCTTGGCCGTAGGTACTGCTCGGGCCTGCCAGCAGTTCCGTATCGGCGCGCTCATCGATCCAAGTGCGACGCAGTTCGGGGAGTCCGCGACGGATATCGATTTTGACGCTGGGGTCTGTGTAAGGGCCGCTGGTGTCATAGACTGTAAGGGGAGGATTTTTCTCACCGCCGAACGAGGTCGCGGTGTCTTCTTGTTCGATTTCACGAAACGGAACGCGAATGTCAGGACGTGATCCTACCTCGTAGGTCTTGCGTGATTTAGGCAGAGGCGCAACGGCGGCCGCATCGACTTCAGCGGTGGCAGCTAAAAACTTAGGAATGGCATTCATAGAATCGCTCCAAATAATTGATTGGAGCCGAATCGGGATCTATTCCGGCTTTACCGGAATGCGCTCCCAGCATCGGCATTATCCGTACTGGTACGAAGGGACTCTCTCAACCTGGCGACTTGCCAAGTACCCCCGCATAATGGTGCAAAGTATAGGGCTTCTTGCTTCGTTTGGGAGAAGAACTCCTTAGAACTCAGTCAAGAATGATCAGATTGTCGCGGTGCATCAGTTCTGTCTCTGAGACGCTACCCAGAATGTCTGCGATTTTGGACGATGGTTGGCCCATGATACGTCGGGTGTCCGAGGCTGAATAGTTCACCAAGCCCCGAGCGCACTCTTTGCCTGTCGGGTCGATGCAGGCGACAACATCGCCCGTCTCAAACTCACCCTGAACCTCCTTAACCCCGATCGGCAATAAGCTTTTGCCCTCTTCGAGCAGGGCTTTTGTTGCGCCAGCATCAAGAATTAGTTTGCCGCGTAACCTGAGGTGATCGGCCATCCATTGTTTTCGGGCTGACAGAACAGGTAGCTCAGCCCGCAGTTCCGAGCCGATACATTCGCCAGCTGCAAGGCGAACCATCACGTCTGGTTCACGTCCTGAAGCGATCACAGTGTGCGCACCGCTGCGCGCAGCGCGCTTTGCCGCCAAAATTTTGGTGAGCATGCCACCCTTGCCGATACCTGAGCCAGTGCCGCCCGCCATGGCTTCTAGACTTAAATCACCTGCGAGCGCATGGGTTACAAATTTAGCGTTTGGATTTTGACGGGGGTCAGATTCGTACAGCCCGCGTTG
>CANFEI010000017.1 GCA_947445495.1 Alcaligenaceae bacterium | reverse complement strand
CAGCCCGTCGGTCACGAGACGCATCGCCATCACAGGCTCCGCACGGAGTCGACGATACCGCCGCAATACCATTGGATCACCAGGGCTGCGGAACGACTCACGCGCGGCGACGGTGTCGACTAGCGCTTGTACGTCACCTAACCCAAGGTTAAGTCCTTGCCCAGCTAAGGGATGCAAGCGGTGCGCCGCATCGCCAGCGAGCGCCAAGCAATCGCCAATGATGGGAGACTGATTGAGCGTCAATGGGAAGCCATGCACCGCACTGTGCAATGTTAATGCACCTAAACGTCCTGCGGTCGCAGCAGCCAATCTTATCTGTAATGCTGAGGCCTGCTGTGCGGCGGGCATCGCCAGGACCTCATTCGCGATGGCTTCTTTCAAGGACCATACCATCGACACTTGTGGACCGTGCGCCGTGTCGGGCATAGGCAGCAAAGCTAAGACGCCATCCGAACCAAACCATTGCAAGGCGGTCCCTTGGTGCGGCACCTTGCAGCTGAAATGAGCCACTAGCGCAGTCGCTCCGTAAGGCCGACTCTCTACTGTCAACCCTGCTGCCGCGCGCAACGGCGACTGTGCGCCGTCGGCGGCGATGAATAACTCCGCCTCAAGGGTGGTGCCTCGGTCCGTGGTGAGCGCGCCAGGCGCATAGGATGCAAATTTTTCGGTCAACCAGCGCAAGCCCACCACCTGCGCTGCTTGCACCAACACGCGCTCAATCTCGGAGGATTCGACGATCCAGGCTAGCTCAGATTGTGCGGATTGCCAGGCGTTCAAGTTCAACAATCCATTACCGTCGCCATGAATCTCCATCGCCTGAACCGATGTCAACCGTCGTGCATCCATCAAATCCCAGACGCCGATCGATGCAAGAAAACGCTGGCTTGCGGGCGACACGGCATATACCCGAGCAAAGAACTCATCTTGAGACAGATTGTGCACGGTCGGTCGTGGACCAACGAGCGTGACCGCCTCACCCTTGCGGGCGAACGCCAGCGCCGTCGCTAAGCCCACGATGCCACTGCCACACACAACGATTGAAGCGCTCATCCGGTTATGCCATCCTGATCATCGCGCCGACGGTGCGCCGGCCTGTTTCGGCCACAGCACCCACATCTGTCCGTTCTGTTTCATTCTTCCTGCGAGCTCACCGGCCGCGGCACCAAAGCCCCAATAAAAGTCTGTTCGTGCCGCACCACGAATGGCTGTTCCCGTGTCTTGCGCGAAGACCAGTCGATTTAACGCGGTGTTAGAGGCGGGCATGGTCGTCGACAAAAACACAGGTGTGCCGAGCGGTACAAAATTTGTATCAACGGCAATCGAGCGCTGCGCCATTAGGGGTATGCCGTAGGCACCCTTAGGGCCAATTTCTGGATCTGTGATGGCTTCTTCCGCAAAGAACACCATGGCCGGATTTGCGTTCAACATCTCTTGTGTGCGATTGGGATTGCGTTTAGCCCAGGCCCGAATGTTTTGCATGGAAGTTTGAGCAATGGGCATTTCGCCTTTGTCTGCCAGCCATTTACCAATCGACACATAAGGGTGACCGTTGTGATCCGCATACGCCACACGTATGGTCTTGCCGTCAGGCAGCTGTACACGACCGGACCCCTGCACTTGCAGGAAGAAGTTATCTACGGGATCGTTGACATAAACGATTGCGGGAGGACGTCGACCGGAGGCCTCGATTGCGGCGCGGCTTTCGTAGGGCACTACCCGCTTACCCTCTAATTTCCCGCGCACGCGTTTACCGGCAAGCTCTGGATAGACGCGACCTAAGTCGATCGTCAGCAAATCAGCGGGGACGGTGTAAAGCGGCCATTGATACGCGCCCGTGCGCGTGCGAGAACCCAACACCAGCGGCTCGTAGTAGCCAGTCACAATGTTGCTCGCCGGCTTGCCATCTGGACCCTTTAGGCGCCAGGGGCTCAGCCAGGTCTGCAAAAATCTTCGGACGGCCTGTGGGTCGTTCGCCGCTGGAGCACGCGCACGATCGGTTGCAGCCGCGCACACCGGCTGCCAGGCGCGCGGTGTCGCACGCGTCGGGCCCGCGAGGTTCGTCGAGGTGGGGCGCATCAGCCCTTGGCAGTTACGCAGAAATGTCGTCCAAACATTTTTCAAATCATCATCGGACCACCCGGGTAGCTCGGACCAGTTTGCCGAAACAAACTGCCCTTGTAACTGACGTGCGGCGCTATCCGGAATCGGTCCCGAGGGCGCTGTCGGTATGACAATAGGCCCAGGAGCAGGTGCGGGCGCCGCAGGCGCAGGAGGCTCACTCACGGAGGTACAGCCCGCTAACAGGACCAACAAAAAACTAACCCAAAGTAGACGCATAAGTTGATGTGAACTGATCATGAACGATTTCAATGCAAGGTGCGTGGCATGGCCAGCACAAACTCAGGAATATCGACCTCAAACGGCACACCGTTTTCCCCCACACAGTGGTAACTGCCACGCATGGTTCCTACGGGCGTCTTTAACGGGCAACCACTGGTGTATTCGAAGGTTTCGCCCGGGGCGAGTAAGGGCTGCTGCCCCACCACACCCAAGCCACGAACCTCTTGTTCGGCCTGATCGCCGTCCGTAATGACCCAGTGGCGACTAATCACTTGTGCGGGTCGCTCGCCCGTATTGGTAATGCGGACTTTGTAGGCAAAAACGAACTGCTGTTTGGCCGGATTGGACTGATCCGCTACAAAGTGCGGCTCGACCGCCACAGAAAGTTCAAAAGGTTTCACATGCACATCCAGAGAAAACTGCAATAATGAGCGTTAATCCGACTCGGTGTTCGCACATCATGCCAGAAACAACCGCCTTGACGACAGCTCGCATCGCTCCCAGTATTTTATCTGCGGACTTCGCTCGACTGGGTGAAGAAGTTAGAAATGTTGTCGCCGCCGGCGCCGATTGGATCCATTTTGACGTCATGGACAACCATTACGTTCCCAATTTGACGATTGGCCCTATGGTTTGTGAGGCGATTCGCCCCCACGTGGACGTGCCGATTGACGTGCATCTGATGGTCGAACCGGTCGACAACCTGATTCCGATGTTTGCCAAAGCAGGCGCCAACGTGATTACGTTTCATCCCGAAGCCTCCCGTCATGTGGATCGCAGCCTGGCCCTCATCCGCGAGCAGGGCTGCAAAGCGGGGCTCGTATTTAACCCCGCCACGCCGCTGGATTGGCTCGTGCATGTCATGCACAAGGTCGACATCATTCTGCTGATGTCGGTGAACCCGGGGTTTGGCGGTCAAAGCTTTATCCCTGCGACCCTCACGAAACTTCGTGCCGCGCGCAAACTGATTGACGCGCACCTCCAGGCTGGCGGACAAGCCATCGCGCTTGAAGTGGATGGCGGTGTCAAGACGGACAATATCCGAGACATTCGCGCAGCGGGCGCCGATACCTTCGTTGCAGGCTCAGCAATTTTTGGGCAGCCCGACTATCAAACCGTAATTAACGCGATGCGCGCCCAGATTGCACTCGCCGATCAATGACCTCCGCACGCACCTCCGCGTCTATAGCGTTTGACGCCGTTCTGCTCGACTTAGACGGCACATTGATGGATACGATTCCTGACTTTACGGTAGCGGTTAACGCCATGCTGGCCGACTTAACGTTTGCCGCGATCACGCAAGCGGAAATTGCCACCTACATCGGCAAGGGCTCCGATAATCTGATTCGGCGCGTTCTAACGAGTGTTCAAGCCGGGCAAGCCCCTTCGGATGAGCTGTTCAAGCAAGCCAAAGTGTCTTACACGGCCAACTACCACCGCATCAACGGCGATCAAGCCATCATTTTTGAAGGGGTTCGACCCGGCCTCGACCGCCTCCAGGCAATGGGTATGCGCATGGCCGTGGTGACCAACAAAAATGCCGAGTTTGCCGTGCCACTGCTTGAGCGCACCGGCTTGGCCAAGTACCTACAAGCCATCGTCTGCGGCGATACGCTATCCGAGCGCAAACCGCACCCAGCCCCGATGCTGCATGCCTGCAATTTACTCAAAAGCTCACCAAATCGGACCGTTGCCGTGGGGGATTCTGTGAATGATGCCCTCTCAGCTCGCGCCGCAGGCTGCTCTGTGCTGGCGGTACCCTATGGGTACAACGAAGGCCAGAGCGTGCATTCGCTGGATGTCGATGCTATAGTAGATTCCATTGAACATGCGGCTCAGTGGGTTGCAGAACGTTAAATAGAGATTAACGATGTCCTTGTCATTACGCACCGCTTCCATACCTGTCGCCTCTTGGCGCTGGTGGCGTTTGTGTTCCGGGTGACGGTGCGTCAAAGTCCGGCTCAGTCGCGATAAGCGAATAGCCAACAGTACAAACCAAGCCCGTCCAACCATGGCCGGGCTTTTTTTATTGCTTAACCCGGTCTGCTAACTGCGAGAACCGCCTCAACAGATGACTGAACTTGAATTCAAAGCCCTTGCGGGACAAGGCTATAACCGCATCCCATTGGTCGCCGAGACCTACGCTGACCTAGATACGCCTCTGGGCATTTATCTGAAGCTTGCGCACAGCAGCCCGCAAAACGGCAAAAATTCCTGCTTGCTCGAATCCGTCGTGGGTGGCGAGCGTTTCGGTCGCTATTCATTTATCGGCTTGCCCGCGCGCAACATCATTCAGGCACGGGGCACGACAACTACCGTCTTGCGTGATGACAAGGTGGTTGAGACCTACGAAGGCGACCCCTTGCGCTTTATCTCCGACTATCAGGCACGCTTTAAAGTTGCGTTACGTCCTGGTATGCCTAGGTTTGCGGGTGGGCTAGCCGGATACTTTGGTTATGACGCGGTACGACATATCGAGCCCAAACTTGGCCCCGCCACCAAACCGTATCCAGCTGGAATGGGCGAAGGTCCGCCAGATATTTTGTTGCTCCAAACCGACGAACTCGTCATCGTCGACAACCTGGCGGGCAGGATTTACTTGATGGTCTACGCAGACCCCTCAGAGCCGGAAGCCTATAACCGGGCGCAGCAACGTCTGAAAGACTTGCGCATTAAGTTACGTAAGCCGGTAGAAATTCCGTACAGCCACGCAAGCGTGGTCACGAAAGAACAACGTAGTTTCGCTAAAGCCGACTATCTGGCAGCTGTGCGTCGCGCCAAAGAATACATCGCTGCAGGCGACTTGATGCAAGTGCAAGTGGGTCAGGTGATTACCAAGCCTTTTAGTGACTCACCGTTATCGCTTTACCGAGCATTGCGCTCTCTGAACCCATCACCCTACATGTACTTCTGGAACTTTGGTGATTTTCAAGTGGTGGGGGCATCGCCAGAAATTCTGGTGCGTCAGGAAGCTATCCCCCTACCCGAAGGCGCGCCTGTGGGTCAAGCGCCAGAAACCTGCATCACAATTCGCCCCTTGGCCGGCACACGTAAACGTGGTGGCACACCCGAAGAAGACGCGGCACTCGCAGCCGAATTGCTGGCCGATCCGAAAGAGCGCGCCGAACACGTGATGTTGATTGATCTTGCGCGTAACGATGTCGGCCGTGTGGCCAAGATCGGCTCCGTCGAAGTCACGGACACCATGGTGATTGAGCGCTATTCGCACGTCATGCACCTGGTATCGAACGTGACGGGCACGCTCGAAGCCGGCATGAGCAATATGGATGTGTTGCGTGCCTCGTTCCCGGCCGGAACGCTAACCGGCGCGCCCAAAGTGCGTGCCATGCAGATGATTGACGAGCTCGAACCCGTGCGTCGCGGCATCTACGGCGGCGCCGCCGGTTACCTGAGTTATGGCGGGGAAATGGACGTGGCCATCGCTATCCGTACCGGCATTATCAAAGACGGCATGCTGTACGTGCAAGCGGCAGCAGGCATCGTGGCCGACTCAGACCCAGAAATGGAATGGCTTGAAACCGAAGCGAAGGCCCGCGCAGTGTTGCGCGCCGCTGAACAAGTGCAAAACGGTCTTGATCAACCGTTGTAATCAGGCAAACAGGAACCCGACAGGCTAGCTCACTTATTCTTGAGCGCTTTAAAATATGCAACTACTTGTTTGGACGTCACCAAGTCCGCATACTTCTGCCCCATATCAAACAGATTGGCCCGATGAGGACCCTCTGCGCGATCCCCTACACAGTCTGTCACGACCATCGGACGCAAGCCATAGGCTGACGCATCAATCGTACTCGCACGCACGCAACCACTCGTGGTGCAGCCCGTGATAAACAACGTATCTGCGCCTATAGAATTAAGCCATGACGCCAAGTTTGTACCAAAAAAGGCTGACCCGTGGCGTTTGGTAGAGACCCACTCGCCTTTCTTAGGCCGGACACTTTCGACAAACTGCGCGTTTTTCGAGTCAGGCGATAATTTCCTAAGCGATGGCACCTTGACCGCAAATGTACCGATGTCATCACCTTGCATTTCTGTTGCAAATCGCACGTGCGCAACAGGCACTTTCGAGCTACGCGCGGTCTTTAACAATTTTGATGTCTGCTCAATCGCGCTGAGCATATTAAAACCGCCAAGTACGTCGGCGTCGGCAAAGCCAACCTGAAAATCGATAATTAACAATGCCGGATGTTGACCAAAACCAATTTTTTGACCAAATTTCTGCTTTTTATAGACATCGAGATCAGCCATGATGGGCTCCTAAAAAACGATTTATCTTCAATCGGGGAATAGAATTAAATGAGTCTAAAAAGTGTCTTGCTACTCGCTTACACTAGCTACAGGCACAACACTCGAGATCTTGAGTTTAGTGTAAATGTTGTAAGTCTAGTAACTGTGCGGATCGATACTTCCTCAAACATAACTCCATACTAGTTTCTATTGAAATCAATGACTTAGGGCTTACTATGCTTCTCATGATCGACAACTACGATTCATTCACCTATAACTTGGTGCAATATTTTGGCGAACTGGGACAAGACGTTCGTGTTTATCGCAACGATCAGATCACGCTCAAGGAAATCGACGCGTTGCGTCCAGACCATATTTGCATTTCGCCCGGCCCCTGCTCACCCGCTGAAGCAGGCATTTCGATTGATGTGATCAAACGTTATGCCGGCAAGGTGCCATTGCTTGGCGTTTGCCTTGGGCATCAGGCGATCGGTGCCGCCTTTGGTGGCAAGATTGTTCGCGCCCAGCAAATTATGCATGGCAAGACCTCGGAGGTCACGCACACGGGCTCTGATGTATTTAAAGGTCTGCCTTCGCCCTTTACGGTGATTCGTTATCACTCGCTCGCCATCGAACGCACGACCATTCCAGACTGCTTGGCGATCACGGCACAAACAGCTGATGGCGAGATCATGGGCGTGCGACATAAAACCTTACCGATCTATGGCGTGCAGTTTCATCCGGAATCTATCCTGAGCGAACACGGCCACGCCATGCTACGCAACTTCATTGATCTCGGTTCAGCACAATACGGGGCCTCAGCATGATTACTCCTAGTCAAGCACTACATCGCTGCATCGAGCATCGCGAGATCTTCCACGATGAAATGCTGCACTTGATGCGTATGCTCATGCGCGGCGAAGTGTCGCCCGCGATCGCGGCCGCGCTGCTGATGGGCTTACGCGTCAAAAAAGAAACGGTTGGTGAAATCACTGCCGCTGCTACGGTGATGCGCGAATTCGCAACCCCTGTGAAGATCTCCAACCCGCAGGACATGGTCGATATGTGCGGCACGGGTGGCGACGGCAGCAACACCTTTAATATCTCCACGACAGCGATGTTTGTCGCGGCTGCTGCGGGCGTGCCCATCGCAAAACACGGTGGGCGCAGCGCTTCATCATCCTCTGGTAGTGCTGATGTGCTTGAGGCACTGGGTGCTAATTTGGCGCTCACGCCTGAGCAGATTGCTGAGTGTATCGAGCAAACCGGCATTGGCTTCATGTTTGCGCAAGCCCATCACGGAGCGATGAAAAACATCGCACCGATTCGTAAAGAACTCGGTGTGCGTACTATTTTTAATATTCTCGGGCCCCTGACCAATCCAGCGAGTGCGGCCAACCAGCTGATGGGTGTGTTTCATACAGACTTGGTCGGCATTCAAGTCCGTGTGTTGCAGTTGCTTGGTTCACGGCATGTGATGATCGTGCACGGCAAAGACGGTCTCGATGAGGCGTCACTGGGTTCAGGCACCCTAGTGGGCGAGCTCAAGGATGGCGTGATCAGCGAATACGAAATTCATCCAGAAGATTTTGGCTTGAATATGGTGTCGACTCGCGGCATTCGCGTCAATAGCAAAGAAGAGTCACGAGATCGTGTACTCGAGGCGCTGGACAACACGCCCGGGACTGCGCGAGATATCGTTGCGTACAACGCCGGGCTGGCAATTTATGTCGGCAACCATGCCGCCACCATCAAGCAGGGTATCGACATGGCCTTCGAGACCATTGCCAGCGGCGCCGCACGCGCCAAGCTTGAAGCCTTTTGCGCCCACACCCGGAAATTTGCAGCATGAGCGACATCCTCAATAAAATCCTTGGCGTCAAGGCACAAGAAGTGGCAGCAGACCGCACGCGTGTGAGCGAGGCGGAACTTCTTCAGGCCGCAAAAGCTCGCCACGATATCCGTGGCTTTGCACAAGCGATCGAACAAAAAATTGAGGCGGGTCTTCCCGGAGTGATTGCCGAAGTCAAAAAGGCGTCTCCCTCAAAAGGCATCTTGCGAGAGAACTTCCAACCCGCTGAAATTGCTGTGTCGTATGCCTCGCACGGCGCGGCCTGCTTGTCTGTGTTGACAGATGTTCAGTTCTTTCAAGGTGCGGACGACTATTTGCGCCAGGCCCGTGCTGCCTGCCCGCTTCCAGTGCTGCGTAAAGACTTTATGGTCGACCCATATCAAATCATCGCTGCGCGCGCCATGGGTGCGGACTGCATCTTGCTAATCGTCTCAGCCTTGAGCGCGACGCAACTACGCGAGTTTGAAGCCTGCGCCTTCGAGCTCGGCATGGACGTGCTCGTCGAAGTGCACGACGCACAAGAGCTTGAAATTGCGCTAGACCTCAACACGTCATTACTGGGCATTAATAATCGCAACTTGCGCACGTTCGAAACGTCTCTGCAAACGACGATTGACTTGCTAGCGCGTATTCCCGCAGACAAACGCGTCATCACCGAGAGCGGTATCTTGCAGCCGGTCGACGTGAAGAAAATGCGCGATCACGATGTACATGCGTTTCTGGTTGGTGAAGCGTTCATGCGTGCGCCAGACCCTGGCGTTGAGCTTGCCCGGCTGTTTGCCTAAGCGTACAGCATCAGCAACATGGGACACGTATCTCTTTTAGACTGCCCGCTTTGTCAGACCACAGGTGGCGTGTTGCTTTGGCAAGGACCGCAGTTTCGGGTCATCGATGCGTCTGACCCAGCCTACCCGGGCTTCACGCGTGTGGTGTGGACTGCTCACGTCGTCGAGATGACAGACCTCAGCACGGCGGAACAAAGCGCTTTGATGCTCGCTGTGTTTCTGGTGGAATCTGTTCAACGAAAAATTCTGCAGCCTCACAAAATTAATCTGGCGGCCTTCGGCAATGTTGTTCCACATCTACATTGGCACATCATCCCGCGCTGGGAAGACGATCTGCATTTCCCCGCCCCGGTTTGGGCCGCAGCGCCGCAGCACGACGCACTCGCCCACGCGGCGCTCGAGGCCCGCAAGACAGCGATTGCCTCGCGCCTCCCTGCCTATCATTTAGCGTTGCAGCAAGCGCTTGGATAACCGACTGACCCGCGCATCGTTTAAGAGGGCCATTGCGGCACTTGCCGTGCCATGGCAGGCGGCCTTAGACGATGCGCCTATCCGACAGGCGCTTGACCGCGTATCTGGATTTTTATCCGAACGCCTTGAACAAGGCGCAACGATTTATCCCGCCCTACCTTTTCGTGCACTACAAGCGCTCGCGCCACAAGACGTAAAAGTGGTGATTCTCGGGCAAGATCCGTATCATGGCGCGGGTCAAGCGCAAGGGCTCGCGTTCTCCGTGCCTGATGGTTTTAAGCGTCCCCCGAGCCTGCGCAACATTCTTGCGGAAGTCGAGTCTGACTATCCCACCGACCACAACGTGCTGACTCTGGCCTCTAACCTGCAGCGCAATGATTTGTCGCGCTGGTCAGCACAAGGCGTATTGCTACTGAACACCGTGCTGACCGTCGAGGATGGACACCCCGCCTCGCATGCGCGACAAGGTTGGGAAATCATTACGGACTGCCTGATACGGCAGGTGGCGCTCGACAGCGCCCCGAAGGTGTTCATGCTGTGGGGTGCGCATGCGCAAGCCAAGCTGGACCTCATTGAAAACCAGGTGCGGCACCTGATTCTGACTGCCAATCACCCCTCGCCCTTATCTGCTCGGCGTGCTCCCGTGCCTTTTGTAGGATGCGGTCATTTCAAGCGGGCAAATGCGTGGCTTTTGCAACAAAATCTGCAAGTTATTGACTGGAAAGTATAAATTTCCAAATAAAGGGTTTACCCACCCTAAAAAATAGGTTAGTATTCGGGCTCTG
>CANFEI010000016.1 GCA_947445495.1 Alcaligenaceae bacterium | reverse complement strand
TTTCCGACAGATTACAACTATGGAGATGAGTATTTCCGTTTTTCGGTGTCTGGACAGATGTTTATGCAGGCAGCGCAGCCTGGCAGTAGAAAATGGAATGATGTCCTGGACCAGTTTCTTGAGGTGGGGCATACCTTTGTGCCGACCTTCAATATCTATGATGCGAATCGTGACTTAATGCGTGCGCGCAGAGCGGACTGGCATGGCGACTACACCATCAAAACGATCTGGAAATATTTTCAGCCACAGCGAGGCGGACATGGCGCGTACTGGTATCGCTGGAGCACAACGAATGAAGTTGAGTGGAAGCAGAACTATCAATTGTGGATGCAGTTCGTCAATGAGTACAAGAATCTCGGTGGCCGTGTCTGTGCGGGAAGCGATTCTGGTTTTATTTATCAGATCTACGGTTTCGGGCTGATACGCGAGTTGGAGTTGCTGCAGGAGGCTGGCTTTCATCCGCTAGAGGTCTTGCGCGCGGCAACCTCACTGGGTGCTGAGTTGCTGGGGCTCGAGGATGACACAGGTTCGATCGATGTGGGTAAGCGCGCTGATTTGCTTGTGCATGATTTCAATCCACTCGAGGATTTCAAACTCATGTACGGCACGGGTGCAATTCGGCTCAATGACGAGACGTCGAAAGCCGAGTGGAAGCGTTCATTGCGGTGGACGATTCGCGCTGGAGTGGTGTACGACACAGACAAGTTATTGACTGAAGTGCGCGATATTGTGAACCAGAGTTGGGTGGGTAATGAAGATGACAGACCGCCAGCCCGTTGAGCTCATTGTTCTGTGTGGTTTTCTGGGCAGTGGCAAGACGACACTGCTGTCTGATTTCTTACGTCAAACGCAGTTGCATGATACTGCGGTGATTGTGAACGAAGCGGGGGACGTCGGGATTGATGGTGTCTTGGTCGCAGAAGCGCAAGATACCTTAGATTTGCGAATGCTCGCTAACGGATGCGTATGCTGTTCGTTGCGTAGCAGTCTAGTCACCACAGTCGCTGATTTATTAGATGCACCACGCCCAGAAGGAGCGCCAGCACTTGGTCGCGTGATTCTGGAAACAAGCGGACTGTCGCGACCAGGCCCGATCCTCGCGTCCTTAGCCGATCCCGAACTATCGAAGCGTGGCTTGCGCGTCTCCGTGGTTTCTACGCTCGATGCGCAGTTGGGTGGCCTACGAGCAGAGCAGTTCGAAGAGGCAGTCGCTCAACTCGCAGCTGCGCAGAAAATCGTGCTGACAAAAGCAGATCTTGTTGATGACGCGACGCTTCATTTGCGCGTACAAGAGGCTCGCGCGATCAACCCTTTGGCAGAAATTGTTTGTGGACGTGAACGTTCTGCGGTGGTTGATACGGCATTTGCATTGGCTGGAGAGGGCGTGCCGTCGATTACTGAATTGGCTGCCGCGCATCTTGGCTTTGCGAGTACGGGATTAGCGCACCAGCGGATACATGTTCTGCGCGGAGAAGCACAGGCCGATATATCTTGGGAAAATTTGTCCTGGTGGTTAGATGACCTAGCGGGCCTGGCCGGTGAAAAACTATTGCGTGTTAAGGCCTTGGTGACGGTCACTGACTGCGAGGAGCCGATTCTTATTCAAGGAGTGGGGACGACCTACGGCATGCCCCGTAGGATGTCGACCTTCAAAAGTCGTCCGGATGTGATTATTGTTATCACGCGCGATCTGAGTGCCGAAGAAATTTCCATGCATTTTGAGCAGTCAGCGGTTAAGCTATACCCAATGGCTGGGATCGCACCATCGGCGGCAACTCATCGCAGTCAACTTTCTTTGTCTTCACCAAGGAGTTTTTATGCAAGCAACGACCTTTAAGCGACGTACGTTTTTAAAATCGTCCTCTGGACTGCTGTTGGCCTCTGCCTTACCAATTTTTGGTCGTGAGGCCTTCGCGCAAGATTCAAATGTGGTGGTGGGGACTTGGGGTGGAGACTACCAAAACTTGCTGCAGAAAATTGTAAATCCTTTGGCCGGTGCACCCGTTGTTTTTGATACGGGCAATGCCGTTGCGCGGGCAACCAAAGTTCGCGCGGAAACGAAGTCGCGTCGTGGCTCGATGGATGTGGCTTTGCTGCAAGATGTTGACATGTATGACTTGTCACTCGTAGATCCATTTGAAGCTGTGAGTGCGTCCAATACGCCGAACGTTGCCAATACGTTTGAACAATTCCGCACGCCGTACTCGATTCCGCACATTTTTAGTGCAATGGTGCTGGTCTATAACAAGGAAAAAATCCCCACGCCTCCTGATTCGTTCGCTGCGGCGACCGACCCTAAGTACCGTGGTCGAGTCGGCTTTTCAGATATCTTGCATGTCGCGAATACGCTCTTTGTCGGCTTAGCAAATGGCGGCAACATGTCGACCTTTAAAGCGGGCATGGAGATGCTGGCAAAAATAAAAAAGAATGATCCAAAAATATTTCCTTCCAATGAAGCGGTCGCTGCTGCACTGAAATCAGGCGAGATCTGGATGACGTGCATGTGGAAGGCGCGCGCCTTGCAATGGCAAGATGCAGGCTTGCCTTTAGGTTTTGTCGTGCCGAAAGAGGGTGCAGTGGCGGTAACGTTTGAAGGTGCGGTCCCTAAGAATGCTCGTAACAAGCCAGGCGCCTGGAAATTTCTGAACGCAATGATGGATCCGAAAGGCCAGGTCGAGTTCGCGCGTGCAATGGGCTATGCACCAACGGTTCGTAATGCAGACTTACCCGCAGATCTTAAAGCACGTGTCAGTTTTAGCGATAGCGAGCTTAAGCGTGTCCTACCTTACGATTCTAAGTCTTTAGTTTCTGAAAAAGTTCAGGTTCTTGAGTACTGGAATAAGTCCTTTAAGGCTGGCGCATAATTTGTCGAGTTCTGAATCAGCATCCGATCAAGGATGCTGATTCAGTTGTTGCGATGCTCCTGTGGAAGATCTCGCCATAATTTGGTGAGCAGGGTCGTCAAGACAAGGCAAGTCGCGATCAGCCCAGCGGCGCATAAAAAAACGTTTTGAAAGCCGTTGATGAATATTTGCTTCGGAAGCAGAGCCTCGAGGGCAGGCGAAGGCTCTGCCAGTTGTAGCACCCAGAGCCAAAACATTGCGCCCGATACGACACCCACCGTACGGGTAAAAACGGTGATGCCGCCTGCGACGCCGCGCGCTTGACGAGGAAGGCTCGCAACAATCCAGTCTGCGTAGGCCACCTGAAACATCCCCAGTCCCAAACCATGAAGAAGCATTGAAAAGAAAATGAGGCTCCAGTTAGGCGTCTCGGACCAAAGCATGACGCAGAGCAATCCGCACGTGCATAGCCAAGCCGCTGCGCAAGCGATGGCATTTGATCGCCAGCGCTTGGAAACAATACCGGTCAGCATCGAGCCAAGCAGTGTGCCGATGGCCCAACTGCCTAAAACGATCCCTATCTGTTGCGAGGGCCAAGCCGCGATCGTGGAAAGATAGTAGGGGACCAACAAGGGTACGGAGAAGGTCGATAGCTGTAAGACAGCGCTGACGATATTTATCCATAAGAAGCGCTGATCTTGGCGGCAGGTATGAAACAGCAGTCGTAGCGTTGAGGGTTTCGTTTGCGCAGTGGCTAGGCTGCGGTGTCGCACGTTGGCTATGAGTCGTTGATTTAAAAAAGGCAATAGGGCCAGCGCAATGATTGCGATCGGAACCCTGAACCAATAGACACCAGGCCAATCCATCCAGGCAATCATCACGCCGCCTATGAGTGGCGCAGCCACGCTCGCAATCGCTGTCATGCTTCCGTAGAGCGACAACGCTCGGGTGCGTTGTGTTTCGTCATACAGAAAGGTCACGATGGCCGGCGCGCAAGACAGCGTTAACGCCATGGCGATACCCTGCAATACCCGTGCAGCGATGAGCCATGGATAGGTGGGGGCGAGGGCGCAAAGAGAGAGCGCAATAATCGCCAAGATGAGGCCAGCTCGGAAAACCCTCAGATGGCCCAGCCTGTCACCCAATGCGCCAAATCCGATGACCAGTACGCCATAGGTCAGTACGTAGGAGAACGGAATCCAGAGAATACTTTTAGTGGGAAGTGAGAAGGCCTCTGAGATCGCCGGGAACGCGACGTTTACAGAGAAGTCCAGCGGGGCAATCGAAGCGCCTAACCCGATGATGACTAATGCAATGATGTTCAAAAGGACGTGTCGCAATAAAAAAGTATTCTGTATCATTAAACACTAATACTATTGAACAATCACTGCCCGTCGCTGTGTTGGTCACAGCGATATAGCCATAGGATTCCTTTGTATGCCCGCTGAACCGAAGGTTGCGTCTCTAGTCATGAGCCTCTATCCCGAGGTGCAATGGTTGTTTGATCAGTTGCGTGAGGGCAGCGTCGATACGAAGCGTGGAGGCGTGACGCGCGATACGTACGGGCCGGGTGAACAGTTTGCGCACGACCTCGTGGCAAAGTATGCAGCAGGACTTGGCCTTGAGGTTCGACACGACCACATGCGTAATACCTACATGGTGTTGCCTGGGTTAGATCGCTCGGCTCCTGCTCTTGTGATCGGCTCTCATTTAGACTCGGTCGCTGCAGGCGGAAATTATGACGGCGCTGCTGGGGTCGTGGCTGGCTTGATTGCGATCGAAGCGCTTCAAGAGGCTGGGTTGCAACCACAGTGCGATATTGTTGTGATGGGCGTACGTGCCGAAGAAAGTATTTGGTTTCAAGTCTCCTATATTGGCAGCCGAGGCGCCCTGGGATCCTTGCAGGAAAGCGCGTTGCAGGCTAAGCGCATCGATACAGGCCGAACCCTTGCCGAGCATTTGCTTGAGGCGGGCGGCGATCCTGATGCGGTTGCCCGAGGCCAGGCCTACCTCACGCCACAGAACGTGAGAGCCTTTATGGAAGTACACATTGAACAAGCGCCCAGTCTCGCGATAGAAGGGCATGCCATTGCGATTGGTTCGGGTGTGCCAGGGAACTTTCGTTACCCCAAAATCAAGATTACTGGGGAGTACGGTCATGTTGGGCTCGGGCGTCGCTATCGCCATGATGCCGCACTAGCTGGAGCAGATATTGCGCTAGGCCTTGATAAGATTTGGGCGGAATGGGAGCAGGCAGGGCGCTTGATGGCCTGCACCATTGGTGAATTTCAGACCAACAGCGCGCGTCACGGATTGACAATCGTGCCTGGTGAATTTGGCTTAAGCCTTGATGTGCGCGCCTACGACTCCGCAGACTTAGCTGAACTGAAAACAAAGTTTTTGGCACTCGTAGAAGAGGTATCGACAAAGCGCCGTGTGAAAATCGATCTCGGCCCTCAAGCCTCTGCAGGCGTGGCACCAGCAGATCCAACCATTACCGCGCAGCTGCGTGCTTGCGCTTTGCAGCTGGGACTAAAAGCCCCCGACTTGCCTAGTCCCGCCTCGCACGACTCCGCCGCCTTTTATGCCGCGGGTATTCCTTTTGGATTCTTGTTTATTCGCAATCCAAACGGTAGCCATCACCCCGATGAGGAAATGTCGATCGACGACTTTCTTTTGGCGACGACAGTCTTGACGCAATGGTTGGTTACACACTGTTGCAAAAACTAGTGCTTAACGCCCGAGTCGGCCGCCTGCGTGTGCAAGGTAAAACCATTCCTGGCCGGGCTGCGATTTCATATTGGGAAACACAATAAAGCAGTCGCGCTCCGCCATGATGCGTGTGCCATCGGCGCGTGTGCCAATGCATTCGCCTTGTTTGATCGGGTCAAAACTCTTCCATGACTTGGCAAACTGATCGTTCATGTCAAAGCGATCAAATACGTCGTACAAACCAAGTACCTCAAACTCTTTCGCGGCAGCCGGCGGTACGCCTGCGATCATACCCAGGTGCGTGAGTGTATGAATGATTGCCTGGTAGGCGACTTCTCGCCCACCCACATCATCGTGTTGGCTGCACTCTAACGTGAGCGACCAGCCGCCCACGGAACGCATGTATTCTGTAGTGCCGATGCCGTAACGTGTATCAATATCGACATCTTTCGCGTTGAAGCGGCCTGCTTTGACTTCGGCTGCGCGTCGATCAATTCCTTTGGCATAGGTGCTGAGCCAACCATACACAAAGCGCTGACAGCCAAGCCGTTGGATTAACGCCTCTTCAAACTGTGCCTGCGCAAAAGGCTCAAGCGAGTCATTATTATTAGCAGGCCCAAATAAGGCGAAGGCAGTGTCTCCGCTCTGAAAAGAATGCAGGTCGAGCAAGCCATCATGCTCGGCCAGAAGTGGACAGAGCCAGTTCGCAATATGGTCTTCGTATTGCACGGGCATATCGGTTGGCATTAGTCGACGATTCAGGTTTCGGTCGCCAGCACGCCGTTTGAGTCGATAAGCTTTAGGATTTGTGACCGGAACAAAGGTCACAAATCCTTTCAGGAGCTTGAGCTCGCCCAACTCAAACTGCTTGACCAACCTCTCGATCGCAAAGGTCCCGCAGGTCTCATTGCCATGAACCGCAGCAGTGATGATGAGTTTAGGGCCTGCGATCGGACTGCGGATTCTAGTCGTTTGAAAAGGACGTTCCTGATCAAGCGGAATCTGCTCGGGTAGATTTGTCAGCAGTGTTGAGGGTAATGCCATGTTTAGTCCGCTTTAATGTTGGAGGCTGTGACGGTCTTGCCCCACAGTGCAAAGTCGGATTTGATGCGCTCCGCAGTCTGTTGTGGTGTGAAGGGCATAGGCTCGTAGCCTTCACGCTTGATGGCAGCAATCACTTCTGGGTCTTTCATGATGTCTGCAAGCGCTGGGACGAGCTTGGCCATGACTTCTTTGGGCAAGCTCGCTGGCCCGACAAGGCCGAACCAGATTGTGGCGTCAAACCCTGGGAAGCCGGATTCAGCCATTGTCGGGACATTGGGAAACATTGAACTACGCTTGCTTGACGTATCGGCCAGGGCTCGCAGCTTGCCAGCTTGAATCTGCGTGGCTGCCGCACCGAGCGAGGAGAACAACACAGGCACGTGTCCTCCGAGCAGCTCAGCGAGGGCGGGATTACCGCCTTTGTAGGGGATGTGTGCGATGTCAAGTTTTGCGGCTGCTTTGAACTGCTCGCCTGCTAAGTGACCCACCCCGCCTACTCCCGAGGTTCCGTAGCTCCAGTTCTTTGGGTCTTTCTTGGCGAGTTCGACAAGACTCTTGATATCAGTTGCTTTTGAGGTGGGAAGCACAACCACGACGACTCCGCCACCACCCACCATAGAAATTGGCGTGAAGCTTGTGAGCGGGTCATAGCCGAGTTTGCGCATGTGCGGCAAAATCGTCATTGGACCCGAGTCCGTGATGTGCAGCGTGTATCCATCGGCAGGCGCTTTGGCGGTCAGATCGGCCGCGAGTGAGGCTCCAGCACCCGGCTTGTAGTCAATGATGACGGGCTGCTTCAGAATCTTTGTCAGACGGTCTGATATGGGACGAATAAGTTTGTCCGCAGCGCCGCCTGGTGCATAGCCGACCAGAATTTTGATTGGCTTGTCCGGATATTCGGCCTGAGCGGCGGAGTTCAGTGCAACCAACGCAACAGCACTTGCCAATATTGTTTTGATCATACGCATAAGTGTCTCCTAGTTTTAGACATGTCCCGAATTCCCTTTTAGGTTTTATTGCAAAGATTAAGAGTGGATACTACAGACTCAGGGGTATTGCAGTCAAAATAAGGGTGGCCTAGTGTTTACCCTTGGTTCTGCTGTGGCTGGTTGTGATGCATGACATGTGCGCATACACTCACGAACCAAGTCAAAAGACTTTTTTACAGATAGCCTGGCTTGCCAGGCACCCATTTTTCTCGCTCAAGGATCTCCTCATGCGTAAAACCTTATCGGTATTGCTTGCGAGTTTGCTCGCAACAGTTGGCTTCGCGGCCCACAGTCAAACGAAGTGGGATTTGCCTACAGCCTATTCGCCATCGATTTTTCTTACTGAAAACTTGGTCGAGTTTGCCAAAGATGTAGCGAAAGCGACAGGCGGTAAGCTCAATATCACCGTTCACCCCAACGCTTCGTTGTTCAAAGCACCTGAAATCAAGCGCGCGGTTCAAGGCAACCAGGCACAACTAGGTGAAATTCTTCTCGTGAACTTTGCGAACGAAGATTCTATTTATGAGTTAGACGGCGTGCCGTTTTTAATCAATAGCTACGCGGGCGCAAAAAAACTCGCGGCAATTCAAAAGCCTTATCTTGAAAAGAAGCTCGCTTCGCAAGGGATGATGCTCTTGTTTGCGGCGCCTTGGCCACCGCAGGGCATCTTCACTAACCGTGATTTGAAGACTGTTGCGGACATGAAGGGTCTGAAGTGGCGCTCGTATAGCCCAGCGACTGCAAAAATCGGCGAACTCGTGGGTGCACAGACCGTCACGATTCAAGCTGCTGAGGTCTCGCAGGCCATGGCAACAGGTGTGATGGATTCGATGATTTCATCGAGTGCGACGGGTGTTGACACTAAGACGTATGAGTACATCAAGAAGTTCTATGACAACCAAGCTTGGATTCCCAAGAACGCGGTCATCATGAACAAGAAGGCTTTTGATGCCTTGGACGAAGCGACTCGCAAAGCGCTGTTGGCTGAAGCTGCCAAAGCGGAAGAGCGTGGTTGGAAAGCGTCTGAAGGAAAGACCAATGACTATTTGGCCGCATGGACTAAAAACGGTGGCCAGGTTATTCAGCCTTCGGCTGAATTGACAAAGGGCTTGAACGAGATTGGTCAAAAAATGCTTGCTGACTACATCAAAAGGGCTGGCCCAGATGGTCAAGCCATCGTGGATGCATTGAGAAAGTAAATGATGCGTAAGTTGCTTAATTGGTTGTACTCCGCCGCCGAGGTTTTGGCGGCGGTTTGTATGGTGGGAGTACTTGTCAGCGTACTCACAAGCATCTTGAGCCGTCAACTTGCGTTTCATGTGTCGGGTCTCGATGCTTACGCAGGATATTTCATGGCTTCGGCTGGCTTCTTAGCGTTGGCATCCACCCTGCGCCATGGCGAACATATTCGCGTGACACTGGTTCTGAATGCCTTAGCGCCTGCCGGTAAGCGTCGCTTAGATATCGCTGCGATAGCGGTTGGGGTCGCCATCGCTGTTTCACTCGCTTTTTTCAGCACTAAGCTTGTGGTGGACTCCTGGGTGTTTAATGATATCTCAACGAGCAACGATGCGACGCCGCTCTGGATTCCTCAAATAGGGATGGCCGCCGGAAACATTTTGCTCTTGATTGCTTTTATTGATTTATTGATTAGCCGCATACGTGGCGATGAGTCTAGTACGGACACGCAGGAGCAACAGCGCCATGAATGATATGTTGATTGTGACGTTGTTGATCGTTTCGCTCTTCGGCTTTTTGGCCGGTGGCGTATGGGTCGGACTCACGCTTGCCGGAACAGCATGGCTTGGGATGGAGCTGTTCTCAAGCAGGCCCGCTGGTGATGCGATGGCCATCACGATCTGGGGGGCGTCCTCTAGCTGGACGTTAACCGCATTGCCCTTGTTTTTATGGATGGGGGAAATTCTTTTTCGCACGCGGCTCTCCCAAGACTTGTTCAAAGGCTTGGCCCCTTGGCTCAATAAATTGCCTGGACGCTTGCTACACACGAACGTCATCGGCTGTGCAATCTTTGCGGCAGTTTCAGGCTCCTCAGCGGCGACCTGCGCCACGATCGGCAAGATGACGCTGCCAGAACTTAAGCGTCGCGGTTATCCCGACGATATGGTGATGGGTACGCTCGCCGGTGCAGGCACGCTCGGTTTGCTGATTCCTCCATCGATCATCATGATCGTCTACGGCGTTGCGGCAGAGGTATCGATCGCCAAGCTGTTTATTGCGGGTGTTTTGCCTGGAATATTTTTAGCATTGCTGTTCTCAGGATACATTGTGTTTTGGGCCCTACGTAACCCTGACAAAGTGCCTGTCGCCGATCCAGAAATGTCTTTCAGGCAGAAGCTGTATCAATCCCGGCACCTGATTCCGGTATTGATACTCATCACTGCGGTGCTTGGTTCGATCTACAGCGGCGTTGCCACGGCGACTGAGGCGGCGGCCATCGGCGTGTTGGGCTCGCTTATTATCTCAGTTGTGCAAGGGTCGCTCTCTTGGGAGACCTTTAAGGGTTCACTGTTTGGGGCCACCCGCTTGTATTGCATGATTGCCTTGATACTGGCTGGCGCGCAGTTTCTGACACTTTCGATGGGCTATATAGGCTTGCCGCGTGCGTTGGCAGAATGGATAGGGACCTTAGGCCTATCGCAGTTCGGTCTGATTCTCGTCTTGATGGTTTTTTTCATTATTCTGGGATGCTTTTTAGACGGCATTTCGATGGTGGTCTTGACGATGGGGGTGTTACTGCCCACCGTGACGGCTGCCGGGATTGATTTAATTTGGTTTGGTATTTTTATCGTGTTTGTTGTAGAGATGGCGCAGATCACACCGCCGGTTGGGTTCAATCTGTTTGTTCTTTCCGGAATGACGGGCCGAGAGCTCCCTTATATCGCGCGTGTATCGTTCCCACTTTTTCTGCTGATG
>CANFEI010000015.1 GCA_947445495.1 Alcaligenaceae bacterium | reverse complement strand
TAGCCATCGATATAGCGTGGGCGTTCGTCCGCATAAATCTTATCGAAGGTTGCAAGTTGTGCATCAAGCCAGTCAGCCAATTGCTTGTTACCTGGGTTTGCGGCTTTGTAGGCTTCGTTGATCAAGACAAAATGGATGCGTGGGTCGTAAGGCTGCTTTTCTCCACCCACCGTTTCGTCGCCGTCTAGCAAACGTAGAAGCATTGCATCGGCAGAACCGAGTGTTTGCTCATAAATTGGTGCGCCGTGGACGCGGTACATGACACTGGTCATGTCTTTGCCGTTGGTCATGGTGTAACCCATTTCTGTCCAGAGTTTCTTCATGTCGACTTTTGCGCCAACTTTGTCCAGAACGATCTGGCCCCAGTCGCGCAAGACATCGGGAGCATCCGCCATCAAGTCAGTCAGACGATCGCCGTCGAGGTCCGTTGCGTAAACGATGCAAGGGCGCTGACGAATCATGTCATGCAAGAGCAGACCGAAGTTCGTGTCTGAAATGTGCTCGTAGACGTCGCCACCCCAGTTCTCCATTCCTGCTTTGAAGTCTTTGGGCAGTTGAGCCACGATTGCATCAACGTTGGCGCGGTGCTCTTCGTAGGCGTCCACAGTGTATTGACGCTTAAGCTTGAACTTTGTACCTTGGAGCAACCAACGCATGATGCCGGCGTTGATGGCGTCTTCTTGTGCCTGAGTAGGTTTGGTTGCGACGCGGCCGATTTGGCCAGTCTCGTGAACCATCTTCAGGAACAGCCGCGCAGCGTAGGCCATGCGAACGCCCGGGGTGTTCATCTCAGAGTGGATCACGCCCGTTGCAGGATCAACTTTGAATTTCTTTTTGTCTTGCGAGTAGGGCAGGCCAGGCATAAAACGAATGCTGGTGATACCACCGTAAGGGCGCACGTTGCAATACACGCCTGCGGCAGTTCGCAGAGGGGCGTTTGCCGATTTTCCGTTCACAACCACTTTTTTGCCGCCTTCATTCACCATAAAGTCGCCAGCGGTTGACCACTTCAGGGCGGTGTAATCGAGCTTACCGAACCACTCAAGTGATTCCAGCTTGGAGTCATGGCGGAACTGCGCCATCATCGGGACGCCCAGGAAGGGCAGGCCGAGCACGTCGAGTGCCATCAGTGTGCCGTTCAGCGCGAACATGTCGGTGAAGGCGTGCGCCACGGGCTTGACGCCACCATGGGTATTGCCGCCCTCCCAAATGATCGCATCGGGACACCCAGCGGGCTTGGCCGATGAGCGCTTGTAGATACCGTCAAGCATCTTAAAAAGATCGCCGCTTTGTTCTTCTTGGGCGATTTTTAGCAAATCCAAATGTTGTGTCATGAGCGAAAAGCCTAAAATTTTATAGGTGAGTAAAGATATTTATTCCAGCGCGGATTATCGCATTACTGCGCGCCTCGACCAAGCTCGGAGCCAAAGAAATAATTAGTACCGGGGTCATCGCAGCGGAGCGTCAACAGCAGCTCAGCCGGACACAAAGGACACTGACTGAGCGCTGGCTCGGCTGGGGCTATCTAGGCAGGCGTGAACTCAAAGCCCTTGAAGTTGCTTTGGGCGACATCGTCACAAATTTTTCGATAGTGAGCGAGCCCGCCTGCATAGGGCATAAAGACGCGCGGTTTGCCGGGGACGTTTGCACCCAGATACCAAGAGTGTTTGACCGTGGGCAGTAGCGTTGCGTTGGCTGCCCGATCCACCTCTGCTTGCCACGAGTCACCGGATTGCTCGGTCGTTTCAATCACGGCGAGGTGTTTGTTTTCCATGTGCTTGATGCAGTTCGTAATCCACTCAACGTGCTGCTCAATCGCAGGTGGCATATTGCAAAGCACAGAAGGGCTTCCAGGGCCCGTAATAGTGAACATATTTGGAAACCCTGGGACTTGCAGGCCAAGATAGGTGCGTGGCCCAGCATGCCAGTATTCTTTGAGTTTGCGGTTATCGCGGCCAGTAATGTCGAGTTTGAGCAGTGAACCCGTCATCGCGTCAAAGCCTGTCGCAAAAACAATGACGTCTGCCTGAACTTCCTGCGTCGATGTTTTGACGCCTTGAGCCGTAATGCGCTCGAGCGGTGTCTTGCGAATATTCACTAAGGTGACGTTGTCGCGGTTAAACGTTTCGAAATAGCCTGAATCAATTGGCGGACGTTTCGCTGCGAACGGATGATCAATATCAGCGAGATCTTCGGCAACCGATGAGTCTTTAACAATCTCTTTAATTTTCCCGCGCAGGAATTCTGCAGCTGTTTCGTTTGCAGCGGCGCTCGTCAGAATATCGCGGTAGAGGGCGCGAAACTGAAAGCCACCCATTTTCCATTTTTCTTCAAAGGCCTTGAGTCGCTCTGTTTTGGGCACGTCGAGCGCAGAGACGTCTTCGATATAAAAACCATGGCCATTCGTATTGGTGGTCATGATTTTATAAATATCAGCCGCGTGCTGCTTGGCATACTTTTTAAAGTCGGAGGTCAGTGGCGCATTACGAGCGGGGAGACTGTAGTTGGGTGTACGTTGAAATACGGTCAGATGCTTGGCCGTTGACGCAATCACAGGCGTAGCTTGAATACCCGTGGAGCCAGTACCAATCAGGGCCACTCGCTTACCAGTGAAATCTACACCCTCATGCGGCCACTGACCCGTGTGATACCACTCACCTTTAAAGTCGGCCAGGCCTTCAACCTTTGGAATGTTTGCGGAAGAAAGGCAACCGACCGCAGTGATCAGATATTTAGCGTTGTATTCTTTACCATCCTCGGTCTTGACGTTCCAGCGGTTGGTGGCGACATCAAAATGCGCCTGAGACATGCGCGTATTTAATTCAATGTCCGAACGCAACTTAAGTTTGTCGACAACAAAGTTCAGATAACGCAAAATTTCGGGCTGTTGTGGGTAACGCTCAGACCACTCCCATTCATTAACTAAATCTTTTGAGAAGTAGTACATGTAAGTATGGCTTTCTGAGTCGCAACGCGCACCGGGGTAGCGATTCCAGAACCAGGTGCCACCCACACCGCTCGCGGCGTCGAGCACTTTAGCCTTGAGGCCCAGCTTGTCGCGCAGGCTGTAGAGTTGATATATGCCCGAAAATCCGGACCCGATGATGATGGCGTCTAATTTTTCCATGGAGAGCTAGTCTTTTCTATATAACGATTAACGGAATGAACACGTTTTGGATTAGGTAAATAATACCTTAAGCCGCCAAGGCTGTATGCTTTGGTCCAAACCCTTAGGCAATGGAAACGGACAAAAGGAGTTTGACTCATGTCAAAAGAATTGGGAAAAGGTACGGTACTTTGCGATGTTGACGCGCGCGGCGTGGTCACCGTCACACTAAACCGGCCGAAAGTGAACAATGCCTACAACGAGGATCTCATCAGTGGGCTGCACGAGGCTCTCGATATGCTTGGCCCTAAGCCCGAGGCGCGTGCGGTGGTGATTCAGGGTAAGGGTCGTCATTTTCAGGCGGGTGCAGATCTTGAGTGGATCTCTGGTGTTGGAGTCAAATCCCCAGCAGAGAATGAGCGGGTATCTCGTCTGACCGCCGAAGCTGTGCGACGCTTGGATGTCGTGCCTGTGCCAACGATCGCGCTGATTCAGGGAGGCTGTTTTGGTGGCGGCACGGGAATCGCCTCTGTCTGTGACATCGTCGTTGCGGCAGATAACGCTATCTTTGCGATTACCGAAGCGCGTTGGGGGCTGATCGCTGGAATTATTTTGCCTCAGTTGTGTCAAGCAATGGGTGTACGTAACGTACGACGGTACGCGTTGACCTGCGAGCGCTTTGGTCCTGAGACCGCTCTGCGCATGGGTTTTGTACACGAGGTATGTAAGCTTGAGGACCTTGAGGCGACCGGCGCTCGTATTGTGGATGGTTTGTTGATGAATGCGCCTGGCGCTGTGTCGGCAACAAAGATGCGCACGCTTGCAGTCGCTGGTTCTCTTATTGACGACAGCTTGTTCGATGCGTTGATTACTGAACACTCTGCGCTTCGGCAGCTGCCAGAGTCTGCCGAAGGTACCGCTTCGTTTATTGAGAAGCGATCGCCAACATGGTATCGCTCAAAGTGAGCGGTAGACCGCGGATTCGTAGTCGGTAAATAGTTGTAAGGCGTGTGTATCGACGAAAGGCAGAATCTGCATCATGATCACTCCGGCAATGTCTTTGCTTGGATCAATCCAGAAGTAAGCGTTAGGCAGCCCCGCCCAGGCGAGGCTGCCGGCGGAGCGACCCGTTGGTGCTGTTTGCTCGTTGATCATAAATGTCAGGCCCCAAGTTTTTTCCAAGCTAGGAAAAAACTCGGCATCCAGCGACATCGCTTTGTTATCGGTGTGAAGCATAGAGACACGTAGCGGCCCCATTGCATTCTTGGACATCAGCGCAACGGTTTCGGGGTTGAGCAACTGATGACCGTTGCCTTTACCTTGGTTCAGAATCATTCGGGTAAAGCGCAGATAGTCGCTGGCCGTGGAATACATGCCACCACCAGCGGGATCAATTTCCGGTTCCTGTGGAACTTCAAAAGGCAGCACAGTCAGCGTATCGCTTGTGGCATCGCGCTGGTGAACCTTGGCTAACCGCGCGCGCATGTCTGGCGTGATCTTAAATCCTGTACTGCTCATGCCCAATGGGGCCGTGATGTGTTTCTGTATGTATTCGCCCAAGCGAAGGCCCGTTACGGAGGACACCATCAATCCTACCCAGTCGATGTTGATCCCGTATTCCCAGCGCTCGCCGGGATCAAAAGACAGGGGAATATCAATTGCACGACGTTGACCGGAGCCCGCTCGCGGAAGTTGATGCAGGTTGAGGTAGCGCGAAGAATTTTTGCTCCATATATCCGATGTAAAGCCGGCCGTGTGGGTAAGTAAATGGCGTAATGTCATTTGCCGTTTTGGCTTGCGTAATACAGGCTGCCCGTCTGCCCCCCAACTTTCGATCACTTGTATACGATCAATATCGGGCACGACGCGCGCAGCCGGTTCATCTAAATTCAACCTGCCTTGCTCGACGAGTTGCATGGCGGCTGTACCAACAAGTGGTTTAGTCATCGACGCAATCCACATGACTGTATCGAGATCCATGGCTGTTGCAAGTCCCTGGGCACGCACACCAAAGCCTCCTTGGTAAAAGGTCTCGGTGCTGGTTGTCGCCGCCGCCGCTACGCCAGGAATTGTTCCGTTAGCGACTGCTGTGTGCAGAATGGTGTCTGCGGATTTTTTTAGGTTTGCTGCTTGGAGGCTGGAGACAGTAGTCATCGTGAGGGAGGTCTTTGGATAGGGAATTGACGAAGGGACGAATAAGCCGGTTAGCCGGCGCGACCAAATGCTGAGGGGATTCTAACGCGGTGGAGACGTATTCAGCGATAGAATCCAAGCATGAGACATTCAACCCGACGTTCTACCGAGTTTGTGCACGACCCTGATCGACCTGCGGCCAAGCGTCAGCATGGGGATTGGGGCGTTATACGTGATCTATTACCCTATCTGCTTGCTTACAAATATCGCGTTTTATTAGCGATTGGGTGCTTGGTTGCTGCCAAGTTTGCCAATTTGGGCATCCCAGTCATGCTCAAGCAAATCGTAGATACGCTCGACGTGCGCCACAATGTGGCTGGTGCGTTGCTTGTTGTCCCAATTGGACTTGTTGCAGGCTATGGCCTGCTGCGCTTGTCGGCTTCTCTGTTTGCAGAACTGCGCGAATTGTTATTTGCTCGGGTCACCCAACATGCGGTTCGTCAAATTGCACTTGAAGTTTTCCAGCACTTGCACGCGCTGTCACTGCGCTTTCATTTGTCTCGTCAGACAGGCGGCGTGAGCCGCGACATTGAGCGCGGCACGCGAGCGATTCAATCTCTTGTGTCGTATTCGCTCTACAGCATCATTCCGACCTTAATCGAGTTCGTCTTGGTCTTGGGGTACTTTGCACTGAATTACGACGTGTGGTTTGCGTCCATCACGCTCGCTGCACTTGTTCTCTATATTGTTTTCACAATCATCGTGACAGAGTGGCGAACCCACCTGCGTCGCACCATGAATGACATGGACTCGCGGGCGAATCAGAAGGCCATCGATTCCTTACTAAATTTTGAGACTGTCAAATACTTTGGTAATGAAGCCTTCGAAGCGAAGCGCTATGACGAAAATCTTTTGCGCTATCAAGCGGCAGCGATTAAGTCGCAGAAATCTCTTGCGCTATTGAACGTTGGCCAGCAAGTCATCATCGCGATTGGTTTGGTGTTGATCCTGTGGAGAGCGACACTCGGTGTCTCCAATGGCTCAATGACGCTCGGAGACTTGGTGCTTGTTAACACCTTGATGATTCAGCTCTATATCCCCTTGAATTTCTTGGGTGTCATTTATCGCGAAATCAAACAGTCGCTGACTGATTTGGATCGTATGTTTACCTTGCTGGAATCTGATCGTGAGGTTGCGGATGCGCCTGACGCACCCGCCTTGCGAATTAAAGATCATTCGCGTGGGCCCGAACTTAGATTTGAGAACGTATCGTTTCACTATGAGTCAAACCGAGAAATCCTGCATGACGTTAGTTTCGTCATCCCTGCAGGAACAATTACCGCTGTGGTGGGTCGCAGTGGCGCCGGCAAAAGTACGTTGGCCCGGCTGTTGTTCCGTTTTTACGATGTGCAAAAGGGTCAGATCCTGATTGATGGACAAGATATTCGCGAGGTGCAGCAGGCGAGCTTGCGTCAATCGATTGGTATCGTTCCACAAGATACGGTTTTGTTCAATGACACGGTTGGCTATAACATTGCGTATGGCCGCCCGGGGGCGACAGAGCAAGAGATCGCCGATGCTGCGCGTGCGGCCCAGATGTCGCAATTCATTGAGCACTTGCCGGAGGGTTATGCCACACAGGTTGGGGAGCGTGGTTTGAAACTGTCGGGTGGCGAAAAACAACGTGTCGCCATTGCTCGAACGTTGCTAAAGCAGCCGTCTATGTTGGTATTTGATGAAGCGACCTCGGCGCTCGATTCAAAAACCGAGCGGGCATTACAAGAGGAGTTGACGGGATTAGCTCGGAACAGGACGACGCTGATCATTGCGCATCGGCTGTCTACGATCGTGCACGCAGACCAAATCTTAGTGATGGATCACGGCCGAGTCGTTGAGCGCGGAACCCATCAGGAGTTGATTGCTCTAGAGGGGACCTACTCACAGATGTGGCAGATGCAAAAACGGCAGGAGGATGACGCCTAGGCACGGCGCGACGGCTGATCGCGATGCCTGAGACGTCGAAGGGTGCTGCATTACTTCATTTGAAAGCCAAGCGTGCGTAAGGCGTCAACCAGCACATCACGACCGCCCATTGCCTCTGGGCCACGCACACGGTTCAGTGAATGTAAGTCCCAAGCTCCCAATGGTTTCATGTTCTGTTCTGCATAGAACTTTTCCATTGTTGCGTTATAGGAATCAACGGCTTTCTTGTAGGCCTGAGGTTGATAAGTCTCTTGGTGCAAGACAGCCTCTTGCGGCAGACGCGGTTTAACCGTGTGATTGACCGCTGGGTCAACGTGACCGATACACATGCCGAAGGTGGCGAACCCCATTGGTGGCAAGCCCAGTTCTTTTGCGACGTCTAGCGGCTTGTTGCGGATTGCGCCGATGTATACGACGCCCAAGCCGAGCGACTCTGCGGCGACTGCGGCATTTTGCGAAGCTAGCGCTGCATCGATCACGCCCATCATCAGCATCTCCATGTAGTTCAGGCTCTCGGCTGGCTTCTGACGATCTTTGCCAAGCTCATGCAAGCGAGCCAAGTCGGCCACCCAAACCAAGAAAAGAGGGCACGTGCGGATAAAAGCTTGGTTGGCTGCGAATTGTGAGAGGCGGTCCTTGCGGGCTTGATCTTGCACCGCAACAACACTCCATGTTTGCAAGTTGGAGGAAGTTGACGCCGATTGCGCAGCAGCGACCAAGAGCTCTGCCGTATTTGGGGCTAAGGGTTCGTTGGTGAAGGCGCGTACTGACTTGTGCTGCATTAGTGTTTCGATTGTTGGATTCAAAACGTCCATCACGGAAGGATTGTTGCCGTAACGTGCATGCAGTAGGGAGCTGAGCGAAGCGTGTGATTGCTGAGTCATGTGTCTAGGTACCGTTGATTAAGATAAAAGGTTTATTCCAGTGCCGGCAAGCATACCTTGGGTTACAGTTAACACCAAGATGTTCTGAAAAATTGCGAGGACTGGGCATTGTCAACGACAAAACTTGGTGCGTTTGCTGAAATCAACCGAAAGGGCGGATTTCGATTCGACACAAATGAGCGTTGATGCTGTCCGTCGTCGTCGGGCGATTTTGTTATTAGGTTTGCTGGTATTGATCTGGGGCGTGAACTGGGTCATTTCCAAAATGTCGCTGGCGTATATCTCGCCGATATGGGTGACTGCACTGCGATTACTGCCGGCGTGTGTGTTGTTCTTTAGCTTATGCCTCGTTACCGGTCGTCTGAGGGTGCCGGTGCGTGCTGATCTGCCTGTTGTGTTTTCGATCGGCTTACTGCATATGGTTGGTTTTTCTGTGTTCGCGAGTATCGGCATTCAATACATGACAGCGGGTAAGTCAATCGTACTGGCCTATACAACACCGCTTTGGGTATTGCCCGCCGCTTGGTTTTTTCTAGGTGAAAAACTGACGCCTCGTAAATTGACAGGCTTGGTCGTTGGGATGCTTGGGCTAGTGCTGCTACTACAACCGGGTGAGCTGGATTGGTCTGATCGCGACGTGTTGATCGGTCATGGTTTTGTATTGTTGGCGGCATTGCTTTGGGCTGGTTCGATTGTGTATGGTCGTGCGCATAAGTGGGTAACGCCGCCTTTTGCGCTACTGCCGTGGCAAATGTTGGTGGGCGGGCTCACACAATTAGTCCTTGCCTTGGCGATTGAAGGGTTGCCGCAAATCAAATGGTCAGTCGAGTTTGTGCTGCTGGTAGGCTTCAATTGTTTATTCGGCAATGGGTTGGCGTATTGGTTGATGAATATCGTGAGCCGAGATCTTCCTGCGAGCGCGGTTTCCATGGGCTTGCTAGGGGTGCCCGTGATCGGTCTGATATGTTCAAGTCTGGTGTTGGGTGAAACGCTCGGTGTCGCTTTACTTATTGCTGCAGCGTTGATTATCTTTGGAATTATTTTGGGTACGACAACCCCCCCCGGGAAAAATCATGAAAAAAAATGATGCCCCTGAGCCTCCGTCAGATACCGAATTAGGTTTCGCACCGGATGATGACGTCCCAATTCCCTATATGAAGCGCACACGGGATTGGTACCTCGCGTTGGGTTACGGCAATCCGTATAGATGGGCACATTATGTTGACGTGCCATTTACGCCGTTAGCGCAACCGCTTGCTCAAATAACTGTCGCTTTAATCAGTACCGCATCTCCTTACGACCCGAGTAAAGGTGAGCAAGGTGTTGGTGCGCCTTACAACGCTGAAGCGAAGTTTTATAAAGTCTACTCAGGCGATAGCTCTGTGGACCATGACGTGCGGGTCTCGCATGTAGCCATTGATCGTAAGCACACGACAATGGAAGACAGGAATACTTGGTTTCCCTTGCCAGCCTTGCGCGCCGCAGTTTCGACAGGCCGTATTGGTCGTCTAGCAAATCATTTCTTTGGTGTGCCAACCAACCGCAGTCAGCGTCATACGCTAGAGGTGGACTGCCCAGAAGTGCTTCGTCGTTGCCGAGAAGAGGGCGTACAGGCTGTGGTGCTTGTACCGAATTGTCCTGTGTGCCATCAAACATTGAGCCTGGTTGCACGCTATCTTGAAGCGGCGGGTATCTCGACCGTCTTGTTGGTTTGTGCGAAAGATATTGTTGAGCACTGCGGAGTGCCGCGTGCGATGTTTAGCGATTTTCCTTTGGGCAACGCAGCTGGCAAGCCGAAAGACCTCGCATCGCAAGCTGCGACCTTGGAACTTGCCTTACGTACGCTGGAGTCTGCACCCGCTGCGCGCACCACGGTGCAATCGCCCCAGCGCTGGAGCGAGTCGCACGCGTGGAAGCGTGATTACTCGAATGTGGAGTGCGTTAGCCCCGAAGAGTTGACCCGGCTGCGTGCAGCGAACGACCGGGCCAAGGAAGCGGCTAAAGCGTTACGAGATAATCAGTTGACGTAAAGTCCAGCCGATTTGATCAGTGGCGTGAACATATTAATTTCATTTTTAAGATGTTCACGTAGTTTGGCTGGCGTTGCCAGTGCAGGTGGGACAGGCGCACTGCCGATCCCTTCGAGGCGTTCTTTCACCACCGGATCCAAGACTGCTTTTGCCAAGGCATCGGAAAGCTTGTCAATGATTGGCTTCGGCGTGCCTTTTGGAGCGTAGAGCCCGAACCAGATGCTAATGTCAAACCCTTTGACACCGGCCTCGTTCAGGGAGGGCAGGTCAGGCAAAGAGTCGAGACGTTTGCTACCGGCGACGGCATAGGCTTTTACGCGATTCGCTTTGATCGCTGGGATCGTGCCTGTTGTTTGGTCACAAAGCAAATCGATCTGGCCACCCATTAAGTCATTGAGAGCGGGCCCAGTCCCTTTGTACGGGATTAACGTTGGCTTAATGCCAAGCGTCTCCATAAACAGCAGACTACAAAGATGCGATGCGGAACCAGCACCTGCATTACCCATACTGATTTTTTCGCCGTTCTTTCTAATGTAATCCACGAACTCTTGTGTGCCGACAGGTGGGAAGTCCTTGCGCGCGACCAACACCATGGGACCGACGGTGGCCAAGCCAATTGGTTCAAAGTCTTTTACGGGGTCGTAGGAAAGGTTCTTGATCATCAGCGAATTGGTGGCATGACTAATATGAATCATGAGCAGGTTATAGCCATCGGGTGTAGACCGAGCGACCTTCGCTGTACCAATGCTTCCGCCAGCCCCAGCAACGTTTTCGACAACAATTTGTTGCCCCAGCGTTTTTTGCATGGTTGAAGCGAAAAGACGGGTGATCGTGTCACCAGGACCGCCTGGAGCATAAGGCATCGCCATCGTGATAATTTTTGATGGGTATTCTTGAGCAGAGGCAGATAGTGTGGCCGCCGCGAGTCCGGCAGCAAACATTAATTTACGTACTAAGGTGATTTTCATTTGATGTGTATCTCCTCTAATAAAAAGTAATTTGATATTACTATGTAAGTAACTTTTTAAAGCTTAAAAACCCTATGCCTATCTCAATGCTTGAATCCGCGATCTTCAAGGACATGTTTGGTACTGCCGCCATGCGTGCCGTGTTTGACGACGCCGCGAC
>CANFEI010000014.1 GCA_947445495.1 Alcaligenaceae bacterium | reverse complement strand
AGTTCAAACATATTCTGGTGCGACACGAGCAAGCAGCCGTGCACGCGGCAGATGCTTATGCGCGCTCGTCTGACAAGGTTGGCGTTTGCTTAGTCACAAGCGGTCCGGGCGTGACCAATGCCGTCACAGGTATTGCGACAGCCTATATGGACTCGATCCCGATGGTGGTGATTAGCGGACAGGTTCCGACCCACGCGATCGGTGAAGATGCATTTCAAGAATGCGACACAGTGGGTATTACTCGCCCCTGCGTGAAACATAACTTTTTAGTGCGCGATATAAAAGACTTGGCTGACACGCTGCACAAAGCGTTTTACCTCGCGCGTACCGGACGACCTGGCCCCGTGCTGGTTGATATCCCCAAAGACATCACGGCGGCGCGCTACAAGTATTCGCCAGCCAAGGGTGAGCCCGTGATGCGTTCCTACACGCCTGTCGTGAAAGGACATCAGGGGCAAATCAAAAAGGCAGTGCAGATGCTTCTGCAAGCCGAACGCCCAATGATTTATTCGGGTGGCGGCGTGATCTTGTCTGACGCGGCGCCTGAGCTGCAACAATTCGTCAAGATGATTGGTGCACCCTGCACGAATACCTTGATGGGCTTGGGTGCGTATCCTTCAACCGATAAGCAATTCGTCGGGATGCCGGGTATGCATGGCACCTACGAAGCAAACATGGCAATGCAGCATTGCGATGTCTTGATCGCAGTCGGCGCGCGTTTCGATGACCGTGTGATTGGTAACCCCAAACACTTTGCACAGAATCTACGCAAGATTGTTCATATCGATATCGATCCCTCTTCGATTTCTAAGCGCGTGAAGGTCGACGTGCCAATCGTTGGGAACGTTAAAGACGTGCTGATTGACTTGATGGAGCAGTATCAAGTTGCAGCCGCAGAGACCAAGCCTAATAAAGACGCCTTGGCCAAATGGTGGCAGCAGGTTCAAGTCTGGCGCGGCAAAGAGTGCATGAAATTTGCCGATTCGGCCGAGCTGATTAAGCCTCAGGCAGTCGTACAAAAGCTTTGGGAAGTGACCGCGGGTGACGCGTACATTACGTCTGATGTCGGTCAGCATCAAATGTGGGCTGCGCAGTACTATGGGTTTGATAAGCCACGCCGTTGGATCAATTCAGGTGGCTTGGGCACGATGGGTGTTGGTTTGCCCTACGCCATGGGTGTTCAGATGGCCCATCCTGATGCAACGGTTGCGTGCATCACGGGCGAAGGCTCAATCCAGATGAACATTCAAGAGCTCTCCACCTGTCTTCAGTATCACCTCACACCGAAGATCGTGTGTCTGAACAACCGTTACCTCGGCATGGTGCGCCAATGGCAGCAAATCGACTATTCCTCGCGCTACGCCGAGTCCTACATGGATGCCTTGCCTGACTTCGTCAAGCTGGCCGAAGCGTATGGCCACGTGGGTATGCGCATCGACAAGCCCTCTGACGTCGATGGCGCGTTGCGCGAAGCGTTCAAGTTGAAAGATCGTCTGGTTTTCATGGACTTCATTACGGATCAAAGCGAAAACGTCTGGCCCATGGTCAAGGCGGGCAAGGGCTTGACCGAAATGTTGCTCGGCTCTGAAGATCTATAAGGAGACCACCATGAAACACGTTATTTCTGTTCTGATGGAAAACGCTCCTGGCGCACTCTCGCGTGTGGTGGGTTTGTTTTCTGCTCGGGGTTACAACATTGAAACCCTGACGGTTGCGCCCACTGAAGACAGCACCTTGTCACGCTTGACGCTCGTCACCATGGGTTCCGATGATGTGATCGAGCAAATCACTAAACACTTGAATCGTTTGGTTGATGTGATCAAAGTGGTTGACTTGACAGAAGGCCCGCACATTGAACGCGAACTGATGTTGATTAAAGTGCGCGCAGTGGGTAAAGAGCGCGAAGAGATGAAGCGTATGGCGGACATTTTCCGTGGACGCATCATCGACGTAACAGATAAGGCCTACACCATCGAGCTCACGGGAAACCAAGAGAAGGTGCAGGCTTTTATTAATGCGCTGGATCGTAGCGCCATACTCGAGACCGTTCGTACAGGTGTCTCAGGGATTGGCCGCGGCGAACGCATTCTTAAACTTTGATCGGCGTTGGTCGGTTGATTTGATTCAAACCAATAGCTTTAAGCATTACTGTATTCAACTTAAAAAAATCTGGAGCCCAGAATGAAGGTTTATTACGATAAAGATTGTGATCTGTCCCTGATCAAAGGTAAGACCGTCGCAATTATTGGTTACGGTTCGCAAGGTCACGCACATGCATTGAACCTGCATGAGTCGGGCGTTAAAGTCGTCGTTGGTCTTCGTAAAGACGGCGCGTCGTGGAAAAAAGCTGCCAATGCTGGCTTGAAAGTCGCTGAAGTTGCTGAGGCAGTTAAAGTCGCAGATCTCGTCATGATGCTCTTGCCCGACGAAAACATCGCCCAGGTTTATCGTGAAAGCGTGCACGCCAACATCAAGCCTGGTGCAGCGTTGTCGTTTGCACACGGTTTTAACGTGCACTACGGTCAAGTTGTGCCGCGCGATGATATTGATGTCGTGATGATTGCTCCTAAGGCACCTGGCCATACTGTGCGTGGTACCTACTCGCAAGGTGGCGGCGTTCCATCGCTTGTGGCTGTGCATCAAGACAAATCAGGCTCAGCCCGCGATGTCGCGCTGTCGTATGCTTGCGCAATTGGCAGCGGCCGTGCGGGCGTGATCGAAACAAACTTCCGTGAAGAGACTGAGACTGACTTGTTCGGTGAACAGGCCGTGCTGTGTGGCGGTACGGTTGAGCTCATCAAAGCCGGCTTTGATACGCTCGTGGAAGCTGGTTACGCGCCTGAAATGGCTTATTTCGAGTGCTTGCACGAACTCAAACTGATCGTTGACCTGATCTATGAAGGCGGTATCGCCAACATGAACTACTCGATTTCGAACAACGCAGAATTTGGTGAGTACGAAACAGGTCCAAAGATTGTGACCGATGCAACGCGTGATGCGATGCGCCAAGCGCTGAAAGACATTCAGACTGGAGAGTACGCTAAGCGCTTCATCCTTGAAAACCAAGCTGGTGCGCCTGCGCTGATATCGCGTCGTCGCATCAACGCCGAATCGCAAATCGAAGTCGTGGGTGCACAGCTGCGCGCCATGATGCCTTGGATTGCTGCGAACAAGCTGGTTGATAAGACCAAGAACTAATTCTGGGCTGTCTCAGGTGTTTTGTGCCGTTTTGACGACACAAAGCTCTGACTCAGTTTGCCTGGCCTTCGAAAACACGCCCTTCGGGGCGTGTTTTTTTGGGTTAACCTTTCGCTTACGATGAATACACCACATTATCCCCACCCCATTATTGCCCGCGAGGGTTGGCCCTTTCTCGCGGGCTCCGTCGCGATCGCCTTGCTGGTGACGTTTTTGTCTCTGACGTGGTCCATTCTCTTTTGGGTGATTGCAGTCTTTGTCTTGCAATTTTTCCGAGATCCTGCGCGCTCTGGCTCGACCGAGAGCAATGCTGTGTTGTCTCCCGCAGACGGGCGCATCGTTGTGGTTGAGCAAACGCTTGATCCCTATGGTCAGCGCGAGGCGCTCAAGATCAGTGTGTTCATGAATGTCTTTAACGTGCACAGCAACCGCAGCCCCGTCGACGGGGAAGTGTTGAGTACTGAATATTTTGCAGGTAAGTTTTTCAATGCGGCGCTTGACAAGGCATCGCTTGAAAACGAACGTAATGCCATGGTCCTGCGCACGAATGCTGGGCATATCGTGACGGCGGTGCAGGTTGCCGGCTTGGTTGCGAAGCGCATACTTTGCTATGCCAAGGCTGGGGATACCGTCGCGCGTGGTCAGCGTTACGGCTTTATCCGGTTTGGCTCGAGGGTCGATGTCTATCTGCCAATTGGGTCACGACCGCGTGTCGCGATCGGCGATAAAGTCAGTGCAACGAGCACAGTGCTTGCCGATTTACCCTCTTAAAATTTTGAGGCGCCTCCATGGCTAATAATCCAATGCGCGACCCCGAGCAACGCCATCGCGGCATTTATCTACTACCCAACGCCTTTACGACTGCGGCGTTGTTTGCAGGTTTTTATGCCGTAGTCCAGGCGATGAATGGGCGCTTTGAGATGGCCGCGATCGCAATCTTTTGTGCCTTGGTGCTGGATGGGATGGATGGCCGTGTCGCCCGCTTGACTAACACCACGTCGGCGTTCGGTGAGCAATACGATTCCCTCTCTGACATGACGTCATTTGGCGTTGCGCCAGCGCTTGTGATGTACGAATGGATGCTGCACGACCTCGGGCGCTGGGGCTGGCTTGCGGCGTTCGTGTATGTTGCCGGAGCGGCCCTTCGCCTTGCACGCTTCAATACTAATCTCGCTGTGGTAGACAAGCGTTTCTTTCAAGGCCTTCCTAGCCCGGCCGCCGGGGCATTAATCGCTGGTTTTGTGTGGCTCGTTGTGGATAATCGGTTGCAGGTTCCTCGCGAATTTCTAGCGTGGACTTCTTTTGTGCTGACCCTGTACTGCGGCATTGCGATGGTGACTAATTTGCCGTTTTATAGCGGCAAGTCGTTTGCGTTGGGTCGTAGCGTGCCGTTTTGGGTCATTTTGGTATTCGTCGCTGGTTTTGTATTTATTTCGAGCGACCCTCCTGTTGTGCTGTTTGCGTTATTCGTAATTTATGGTTTATCAGGGTGGGGTGTTTGGTTGTGGCGTTGGCGTCGCCAAGGTCAGTTGTCCGCTACGCGTCAACAGCGATAAAAAAGCCGGCTTAGGCCGGCTTTGAGCTTACATAGGAAACAGACTGTCGCTCAAGGTCAAGGGATCTGGCGCAGGATGAAAGCGCGTGACATGTTGGCCATCTGAGCCCATGTAAACGTACATCATAGAGGGCCAAATATCATATTGTTTGTAGCGATAGGCCCAGACAATTTCATTGCCCTTGCCGATGCCGTCGGTGTTAGCAGGCGGTCCAAATTGGCATTCGACTTGTTTGGCTGACCATTTACCTACACGCAAGACTTCAAACTGCTCATCCGTGAGTACTTGTTCAATCTTGATGACTTTGCCATCTTTGGTTATTGTGCCACCCCAAGAAAATTGACCGTAGGGTTGTCCAGACCAGATCAAGCGTTCTGTGCCGTCTTCTTTCTTGCAGAGGGTGTCTGGCTTGCCGTACTTTTTGATCACCTCGGTCAAAGGTGTGCCTGGCGCAACGGTGTTCATATTTGCACAACCGGTCAGTAGCGCCGCACCCACCAAAAAACTAAGTCTTGTTATGTGAGCGTTTTTTATAAAAGTGGCGCACAAAATATTACTGAGTACCGGCATGGTGGTTTGGCCTTGAAGATGAATTGATCGTTATTTTAGCCAATCAGCTATAATCGTGCCGCTCTACTTATGAAAAGTATTGTTTTTAAAGCTCTTTAATCCTTTCACGTCTGGGCGCCTCGGCCCTGACGCTTGTAATCTGAGGTCATAAAATGTCCGTAGCTGATATTAAAAAATCCGACATCGTTGCGCAGTTTCAGCGCGCTCAGGGCGATACCGGTTCACCCGAAGTTCAAGTGGCTTTACTGACTGCTCGTATTAACGAACTGACAGACCACTTCAAAACTCACCTGAAAGACCACCACTCACGTCGCGGCCTGCTTCGCATGGTTAGCCGTCGTCGTAAGTTGCTCGATTATCTCAAGGGCCGCAACCCTGATTCTTATCGTGCACTGATCGAAAAACTCGGTCTGCGCAAGTGATCGGAATCTGTGGGGCAGTCTCCCCGTGAATCAACCGTGGTCGATGCGGCACTCGTGCTGCGACGTCCACGGTTTTTCATTTGTAAGGAATAAATAGTCATGTTTAACAAAGTGACCAAATCATTTCAGTATGGCCAACACACAGTCGTGCTCGAAACTGGCGAAATCGCTCGTCAGTCATCGGGTGCAGTGCTGGTAACAATCGAAGACACCGTTGTGCTTGCAACGGTTGTTGCAAAAAAAGATGCAAAAACAGGCCAGGACTTTTTCCCGCTGACTGTTGACTACATCGAGAAAACCTACGCAGCTGGCAAGATCCCTGGCGGGTTCTTCAAGCGTGAAGGTAAGCCTTCCGAAAAAGAAACATTGACGTCGCGCTTGATCGACCGTCCGTTGCGTCCTTTGTTCCCTGAAGGCTTCTATAACGAAGTGCAAGTGATCATTCACGTCTTGTCTTGCAACCCCGAGATCGATCCCGATATCCCAGCGATGATTGGTGCATCGGCGGCTCTGGCGGTGTCAGGCATCCCGTTTAATGGTCCGATCGGTGCGGCCCGCGTGGGTTATATCGATGGTCAGTACCTTGTGAACCCGACAGCGACTCAGCTCAAGACTTCGCAGATGGACTTGATCGTTGCAGGTACGGAAGCGGCCGTGTTGATGGTTGAATCTGAAGCGCAGCAGCTGTCCGAAGAAATTATGCTCGGCGGCGTGGTGTTTGGCCATACGCAGATGCAAGTCGTCATCAGTGCGATTCATGACCTCGTGCGCGAAGCCGGCAAGCCGGATTGGGTGTGGGCACCTGCTGCTAAAAACGAAGCCTTGATCGCTTCGGTGACAGCTACTGCACAAGGCCCACTCAACGCTGCCTATCAGACACGTCAAAAGCAAGAACGTACGACGCAACTGCGTCAGGTGTACACAGACGTGCATGCAAAGCTCGCTGAAGAAGCCGCTGCTGCAGGGTCGACTAAGCCTGATTCCGTGACGGTTGACAACATTTTGTTTGACCTTGAAGCCCGTATTGTGCGTAGCCAGATTTTGTCTGGCGAGCCACGTATCGATGGTCGTGACACGCGCACAGTGCGTCCGATTTCGATTCGTTTGGGCGTATTGCCTCGCGTGCACGGTAGCGCGTTGTTCACACGTGGTGAAACACAGGCGTTAGTGATTGCCACCCTGGGCACCAAGCAAAACGAACAAATCATCGACGCCCTCATGGGCGAGTATCGCGATCGTTTCTTGATGCACTACAACATGCCACCTTTCGCGACAGGCGAAACAGGTCGCGTGGGTACACCGAAGCGTCGTGAAATTGGTCATGGTCGTTTGGCGAAGCGTTCGCTTGTGCCGTTGTTGCCAGAAGCCGCAGACTTTCAGTACACCATTCGCTTGGTTTCTGAAATCACCGAGTCAAACGGATCTTCGTCAATGGCATCGGTCTGCGGTGGCTCGCTCGCAATGATGGATGCCGGCGTACCGGTTAAAGATCTCGTCGCGGGTGTCGCGATGGGTCTGATCCTCGACGCAGGCAAGTTCGCTGTGCTGACCGACATCCTTGGTGATGAAGATCACCTCGGCGATATGGACTTCAAAGTGGCTGGTACCGACAAAGGTATTACTGCTTTGCAGATGGATATAAAAATTCAGGGCATCACCAAAGAAATCATGCAGGTGGCCTTAGCGCAAGCGCGCGACGGTCGTATGCATATTCTGTCGAAGATGCGTGAAGCGACACAAGGTGTGCGTACCGAACTCTCTGAGTTTGCACCACGCATGCTGTCCATGAAGATCAATCCTGAGAAAATCCGCGACGTGATCGGTAAGGGTGGTGCAACCATCCGTGCCTTGACCGAAGAAACGGGTTGCCAGATTGATATTTCGGATGACGGCGCAATCGTGATTTCAAGTGCAGATTTGGATCGTGCGCGTGAAGCACAGCGTCGGATCACTGAATTGACAGCGGATGTCGAAGTTGGACAGGAATACGAAGGCAGCGTGCTTCGCCTGTTGGATTTCGGCGCAATCGTTCAGGTCTTGCCAGGCCGTGATGGGTTGTTGCACATCTCTGAGATCGCTAATTACCGCATCGCTAACATCAACGACGTTCTCAAAGTTGGTCAAAGCCTGCGTGTGAAAGTGATCGAAGCCGATGATAAAGGCCGTCTGCGTCTGTCTGTTAAGGCAATTGGTGGAATTGAGCAGCAGGGCGATGCACCCACGCCAGAGGCAGCACCTGAGGTCCCCCAGCAGTAAATTGCAATACCTCAAACCCGCTCACCTTTGCAGGCGAGCGGGTTTTTCTTTGCCTGGGGCTGATGACGATGTGCTAACGTGTGTAACAGCCAGCTAGTCTGAACAGACGATCACGTTTGAGCATTGCGACGGTCGCCTCTGGCTCGCGCCGACCTTTATCGACGAGTGTCTGAATCGTTGCGTCAATATGATGACGCAAAAGCGGCTCGTGTGTAGGCCACCACTGTGCGAATAAACGGTCTGGATCGATGAGACCTAGCTGTTGTCGGCGTAGTTCTGAGCGACTGAAATCCTTGGTGTTCCAGGTGACGACACTAATCGGGGCACAAGCGGTGTTGGCGATGGCAGCTACGCCCGCTGCGGCCACGTGCTTATCTTTTTTATCTGTGTGTTTCAGAAGAGCCTCGTGCTCCGTGACGTCTCCCATATCGGCCTGTGGGAAGCGTTCCTGCATGTGCTGCCACTCTGACTCAAGAACTTGAGGTTCGATTTGCCAAAGGCGTGCGGCATTGCGTTGCCACTCCTGACCAATCTTGTAGGTCCATAAGGGCGCGAATAGACCCGTAGCGGCCAAATCCAGAAGTAAAGGCCGCAGTAAGCCTGACATCATCACGCAGGCGTCGAGCACGAGTGCAGGACGACTCTCGGCCGTCATCGCAGGGCGCGCAGTGCAGCACGTGAGATCGTCGCTGCATCCACACCAAAATAAGCCCTCAGCTCCGCGCGGGTGTCGCTTCTGCCGAAACCATCGGTGCCCAGAGTCAAGTAGCGACGGCCGGCGGGCACATATGCGCGTACGGATTCCGGTAGGGCTCGTACATAGTCAGTCGCCGCAATGATGGGCCCTTCGCTATGCTCGAGTTGTTGGTACAAATAAGGCAAGCCAATGTTCGCGTCATCATTGAGCATCGCTGCTTCGCATGCAATACCATCACGTGCGAGTTCACTCCAGCTAGTGATGCTGTAGACAAAGGCGGTGACCCCTTGGGCGGCAAGCTGTTCGGCCGCTTTGATGACTTCAGTCAGAATGGCGCCTGAGCCTAAAAGTGTCACGCAACGGGTTTGCTTTTTGGCGCGATATGTATTGAAGAGATAGCAGCCTTTTAGCACTCCTTCTTTGATGCCATCCGGAAGGCTAGGCTGTGCGTAGTTCTCATTCATGAGCGTGACATAGTAAAAAACATCGCGCTGCTCAATCATCATATCTCGAATGCCTTGGTCGACGATCACAGCCATTTCGCCGGCAAAGGCGGGGTCATAGGCCTTGCAGTTGGGAATCGTTGCGGCATGTAGATGGCTTGACCCATCTTGATGCTGCAAGCCCTCACCGCCAAGCGTGGTGCGCCCCGATGTGGCGCCCAGCAAAAAGCCGCGAGGCCGTTGATCTGCAGCGGCCCAGATTTGATCGCCGACCCGCTGAAAGCCAAACATGGAGTAGTAAATGTAAAAGGGCAGCATCGCTAAGCCGTGTACGCTATAACTGGTGGCGGCCGCCGTCCAACTTGCGATGGCGCCTGCTTCGGAGATCCCTTCTTCAAGAATCTGGCCATCCAAGGCTTCGCGATAGCTCAGCACGGAGCCGATGTCTTCGGGCGCATAGCGCTGACCAACGCTCGAGTAAATACCAACCTGCTTGAACAGGTTAGCCATGCCAAAGGTGCGCGCTTCGTCTGCGACGATTGGCACAATACGGGGACTGAGTTCTGCATCCTTGAGCAAGTTGCCCAGCATCCGCACGAACGCCATGGTCGTACTCATCTCTTTGCCGTCTGCTTTGAGCGCGAAGCCACTATGTTGTTCGATGGCAGGAACATTGATTGGTGCACAAATCGTTTCGCGCTTAGGTAAATAGCCGCCGAGACGTTCGCGCTGCGTCTGTAGATATTTCATTTCGGGGCTGTCTGCTGCGGGCTTGTAAAAGCTAAGCGAGGTGGCCTGTTCGTCGGTTAAGGGCAAGTGGAAGCGATTACGAAACTCGATCAAGTCGGCGTCATCGAATTTCTTTTGGCTGTGGGTCGTCATTTTCCCTTGACCAGCACTCCCCATGCCATAGCCTTTTTTGGTGTGCGCCAGAATGACGGTTGGCTGGTCTTTATGGTTAGCCGCTGCGGCGTAGGCTGCGTGGATCTTGACTAAATCGTGCCCGCCACGTTTGAGTCGATCGATCTGGTCATCAGTCATGCCTTGCGCGAGGCGCGCGAGTTCTTCATTCTGTCCAAAGAAGTTGTCGCGATTGAAGCGCCCATCTTTTGCCGCGAAGGTTTGCATTTGACCGTCGACGGTGTTGGCAAAGGCGCGCGTGAGGGCGCCCGTTACATCCCGCGCGAAGAGTCCGTCCCAGTCGCTTCCCCATATGAGCTTAATGACGTTCCAACCAGCACCGATGAAGAGTTTTTCTAGTTCATCAATGATACGGCCGTTACCTCGGACGGGACCATCGAGGCGCTGCAGATTGCAGTTCACCACCCACACGAGGTTGTCTAACCCTTCGCGTGCGGCAAGCGTGAGTGCGCTCATGGATTCTGGCTCATCCATTTCGCCGTCGCCAAATACCCCCCACACTTTGCGGCTCGAGCAGTCGAGTAGATTACGGTGCGTCAGATAACGCATGAAGCGTGCGTGGTAAATCGAGCTAATAGGTCCGATCCCCATTGAGCCCGTCGGAAACTGCCAGAAGTCTGGCATGAGCCAAGGGTGAGGGTAGCTAGAGAGTCCCTGGGCGCCATGCTGGATGGCTTGAATTTCTTGGCGATAGTGCGTTAAGTCTTGTTCGCTGAGCCGGCCTTCTAGAAAGGCACGCGCATAGACACCGGGTGCGCTGTGTGGTTGAAAGAAAACTAAATCGCCACGGTGTTGCCCTGGCTCGGTGCCACGCCGCGCTTCAAAAAAATGATTGAATCCTGTCTCAAATAGATCAGCGGCACTGGCGTAACTGGCGATATGCCCACCAAGTTCGCCGTATGCTTGATTGGCTCGCACAACCATCGCCAGAGCGTTCCAGCGCATGATGGAGGCAAGGCGCTCCTCGATGGCCAGATCCCCCGGGAAAGCTGGCTGCTGATCAACCGAGATCGTGTTGACATAAGGGCTATTGAGGTCGGGATGCCAACCGAGTCTCACCGTGTGGGCGGTGCGCACAAGCTCATCAAGTAAATACTTCGCGCGCTCTGGTCCGGCTTGTTCGAGCACGGCAAGAAAGGCCTCGTGCCACTCTCGGGTTTCGGCGCTATCCGCATCCGGTGATGGGTTAAGCCAGGAGTTCATGCGTGGGTCGATGGAAGCGTTCATGCGCAGTGATGTGTCGAAGTGAGTGAACAAAGTATTCTAAATACTTCTGTACGGCATGAGATGCCT
>CANFEI010000013.1 GCA_947445495.1 Alcaligenaceae bacterium | reverse complement strand
CTAGCGCGCCGTGGTCGTATGACACTCAACCACGGCGTGGTCGAAACACCGATCTTCATGCCCGTTGGGACCTATGGGAGCGTCAAGGCGATGATGCCGCATGAACTCACCGAGGTGGGCGCGCAGATCGTCTTGGGCAACACGTTTCACTTGTGGCTACGTCCCGGCACAGAGGTCATCGCCAAGCACGGCGGGCTGCACGGGTTCATGCAATGGTTCGCCCCACTCCTAACGGACTCCGGCGGTTTTCAGGTCTTTAGCTTGCAAGGTATGCGGAAGATTTCCGAGGAAGGCGTGAAATTCGCCTCACCGATTGATGGTGCGCGACTATTTTTGACACCCGAAGAGTCTATGCGCATCCAAACGGCGCTGAACTCCGATATTGCAATGGTTTTCGACGAATGTACCCCCTATATGATCGAGGACAAGCCTGCGACAACGGAGGAGGCCGCGCGTTCAATGCGTATGTCCTTGCGCTGGGCACGTCGCTCGCGGGATACCTTTGACGCGCTAGACAATCCCAACGCATTATTCGGCATCGTGCAAGGCGGAATGTTTGAAGCCCTCAGGGATGAGTCACTCGCCGGCCTCGAAGAGATCGGTTTCCAGGGGTATGCCATTGGTGGACTATCCGTCGGCGAACCTAAAGAAGATATGTTGCGCATCTTGAAGCATGTCGCCCCCAAACTGCCTGCGGATGCCCCACGCTACCTAATGGGCGTCGGTACACCCGAGGATTTGGTTGACGGTGTCGCCCAGGGTATCGATATGTTCGACTGTGTCATGCCAACCCGTAATGCTCGCAACGGCTGGCTGTTTACCCGCTTTGGCGACGTCAAAATCCGCAATGCCCAATACCGCGACGACACGCGGGCGCTGGACCCGAGTTGCGGCTGCCACACCTGTGCACATTTTTCCCTTTCCTATTTGCATCATTTACAGCGTTCCAACGAAATAACGGGCTCACGGCTCAACACCCTGCACAACCTGCATTTCTACCTCGTAATCATGCAGGAAATGCGAGAAGCCATCGCCGCAGGAAAATTTCAGGCCTGGAGAACGCAATTTGCTCGAGATCGGGCCACCAAGTCGTTACAATAGCCAGCGTTTCGCATATATCTAAAGGAGACCTTAATGTCTGCTCAAACAGTTTCCAGCCTCGTGCTGGCTCAAGCCACCGATACGGTTGGTTCTTTGATGGGGATGGCCCCGATCTTATTGATGTTCGTGGTTTTGTATTTTTTGATGATTCGTCCTCAGATGAAGCGCCAGAAAGAACACAAAGCACTTCTTGCTGCGCTATCTAAAGGTGACGAAGTCATCAGCGCCGGTGGCATGCTTGGCACGGTGACAAAAGTCAGTGACAGCTACATCACGGTTCAAATCGCTGAGCACGGTGACAAAGCTGTCGAAGTCGTCATGCAAAAAGCGTCAGTTTCCGCCGTCTTGCCAAAAGGCACGATCAAGGCACTGTAATTGTTTGTTCTACCGCCCCGTCGCATGTTGCGACGGGGTGTAATCCTCTTTGATCCCCGTCGGCAATGAACCGCTATCCCCTTTGGAAATACCTGACGGTGCTGATCGCAGTCGTGATCGGCCTGCTCTACACCCTGCCAAACCTGTACGGTGAGTCGCCGGCGGTGCAAGTTTCTAGCGCCAAGGCCACACTCAAAATCGATGCAGGCATGCTTGATCGCGTGCAGAGCATTCTTCAGCAGGCAAAGATTGCCAGCGCAGGCGCCTCGTTTGATCAAAACGGTCCAGTTGGCACCGTTCGCGTCCGCTTTGCCAACACCGACATTCAAATTCAGGCGCGCGACCTGATTGAAAAAGCACTCAACCCGAATCCTGCAGATCCGAGTTACACCGTGGCGCTCAACCTGTTGCCTGCCTCTCCGAGCTGGTTAAGCGCTATCGGTGCCAACCCAATGTATTTGGGACTGGATCTGCGCGGCGGCGTTCATTTCCTATTGCAAGTTGATATGCAAGGGGCTCTGACTGCCCGCTACGATTCACTTGTCACAGACTTGCGCGCAATCTTGCGCGAGCAACGTATTGAAAACGGTGGCATTGAACGCAGCGGTATGTCGATTGTTTTATCGTTTAGCAATGCGACCACGCGTGACCGCGCCGTCTCCGCCTTGCGTACCCGCCACCCTGATCTACAAATGACTGAGCGCACCGATGGCACGCGCTTACAAGTCGTTGCTGTGCTGAGTCAAACTGCCATCACGACCGTGCAAGCGAAAGCCCTCTCACAGAACATCACCACACTTCATAACCGGATCAACGAACTCGGTGTAGCCGAGCCCGTCATTCAGCAGCAAGGCTCCGATCGGATCGTTGTGCAATTGCCCGGCGTACAAGACGTTGCGAAGGCCAAGGACATTTTGGGTCGCACCGCCACGCTTGAGATCCGCATGGTCGACGACACACCCGCAGCGGCTAGTGCCCTGGCCGCTGGCACGGTACCTTTCGGGCTTGAGCGCTATCAAGACCGCGATGGCCGCCCCATTCTGGTTCGACGCCAAGTAGTGTTGACTGGCGAAAACTTGCAGGATGCACAAGCAGGGCGTGACAGTCAATCACAGCAAGCCGCCGTACACCTGACACTTGACCAAAAAGGCGCGCGTATCTTTCGTGACGTCACGCGTGACAATATCGGCAAACGCATGGCTATTTTGTTGTTTGAAAAAGGTCGCGGTGAAGTCGTCACCGCTCCGGTCATCCGCGGTGAAATTCCTGGCGGCCAAGTCCAGATTTCGGGCAGCATGAGCGCCGAGGAAGCCGCAGATACTGCGCTGCTATTGCGTGCAGGCTCACTAGCCGCCCCGATGGAAATTATTGAAGAACGTACGATCGGACCAAGCTTGGGCGCCGACAACATCGCCAAAGGCTTTAACTCAACGCTCTATGGCTTCATCGCGATCGCCATTTTCATGCTGGTTTACTACCATCTGTTTGGCGCTTTCTCTACCGCTGGACTGGCACTCAATATCTTGTTGCTGCTCGCGATCTTGTCGATGTTACAGGCAACCCTGACCTTGCCAGGTATCGCAGCGATCGCACTGACCTTAGGGATGGCGATCGACGCCAACGTGTTGATCAACGAACGGATACGTGAAGAACTACGTAATGGCGAATCACCACAAAATGCGATCCATCTGGGCTTCGAGCGCGCTTGGGGAACCATCCTAGACTCGAACCTGACCACGCTAATCGTCGGTGTGGCACTGTTAGTGTTTGGCTCGGGCCCCGTCAGAGGCTTTGCCGTGGTGCACTGCCTTGGAATCCTCACCTCAATGTTCTCAGCGGTTGTGGGCGTACGAGCGCTCGCGAACCTCTGGTACGGCCATAAAAAGAAGCTTCAATCGATTTCGATTGGAACAGTCTGGAAACCAAAGGACTGACATCATGGAATTATTTCGAATCGGTCGCACCATTCCCTTCATGCGCAATGCGCTGGTGCTCAACGCGATTAGCTTCCTGACCTTTGTTGCAGCAGTGTTTTTTATCGTCGCTAAAGGCTTCCACCTGTCGATTGAGTTCACAGGTGGGACGGTCATGGAAGTGAACTACGCGCAGGCCGCTCCACTCGACAAAGTCCGTACCGCCGTCACAGGGCTCGGATATACCGATTTTCAAGTGCAAAATTTTGGCACCTCCCGCGACGTCATGATCCGCCTGCCGCTTGGTGCCGGACAAAGTACAGCGACACAAAGTGACGCCGTCATGAAGGCTCTTAAAGCCTCAGATTCAACAGTCGAATTACGACGTGTTGAGTTTGTCGGGCCTCAGGTCGGAAAAGAACTCGTTGAAAACGGTCTCCTCGCGCTGCTCTTTGTTGTGATTGGTATCACCCTCTACCTCGCCGTGCGCTTCGAATGGAAGTTCGCTGTGGCAGGCGTCTTAGCCAACCTGCACGACGTCGTGATTATTCTCGGTTTCTTTGCCTTTTTTCAGTGGGAATTCTCGCTGTCTGTCCTGGCGGGCGTCTTGGCGGTCTTGGGATACTCCGTAAACGAATCCGTTGTGATCATGGACCGGATTCGTGAAAACTTCCGGCGGGACCGTGGCGCAACCGTTCGCGAGGTCATTGACGGAGCGATTACGCAAACGATTTCTCGCACCATCATCACGCACGGCTCCACCCAAATGATGGTGCTCGCGATGCTACTTTTTGGTGGCCCTACCCTGCACTACTTTGCCCTCGCTCTCACCATCGGGATTTGGTTTGGTATTTATTCTTCTGTGTTTGTAGCGGCTGCGATTGCAATGTGGCTCGGCATCAAACGAGAAGACATGATCAAACCGATCAAAAAAGCCGACGAAGTCGAAGAGGTTTATCAAGAGTAATTTTCTGCCCACGGGATCAACACCCGCTCCGGCAATATCATGCAAAATAAAGACACCGTTGTACCGGGCGACACACCCGTCAACCCAAAAAAAGTATTCATTCGCACCTTCGGGTGCCAGATGAATGAATATGACTCCGACAAAATGCTCGACGTTCTTGGTCAAGAGCGCGGCGTTGTTGTGACAAACACCCCTGAAGATGCCGATATCATCTTATTTAACACTTGCTCTGTGCGCGAAAAAGCGCAAGAAAAAGTGTTTTCTGATCTCGGTCGCGTCAAACACCTCAAAGCCTTAAACCCAGACCTCGTGATTGGCGTGGGCGGTTGCGTTGCCAGTCAGGAAGGCTCGGCCATCGTTGATCGCGCACCCTATGTAGACGTGGTCTTCGGGCCACAGACACTGCACCGGCTACCGGAGCTCATCGCGCGCCGCAAATCCGAAGGCCGCTCGCAAGTCGATATCAGCTTCCCTGAAATTGAGAAATTTGACGCCATGCCTCCGGCACGCGTTCAAGGTGCAACGGCCTTTGTGTCCATCATGGAAGGCTGCAGCAAATATTGCAGCTTTTGTGTTGTGCCCTACACACGCGGAGAGGAAATGTCGCGGCCCTTCGAAGACGTGCTGATCGAAGTCGCAGACTTGGCGGATCAGGGCGTTAAAGAGGTCACCTTACTCGGCCAAAACGTCAATGCCTATCGGGGCAAAATGACGGAAGACGAAAACGGCAATGTCGAGATCGCGGACTTCGCAACACTACTTGAATACGTCCACGAGATCCCCGGCATTGAACGCATTCGCTATACCACCTCACATCCGAAAGAAATGACGGCACGGATGATCGACGTCTACACGCGTCTACCCAAGCTTGTGTCATTCTTGCACCTCCCGGTGCAGGCCGGCAGTGATCATGTGCTTGCCGGCATGAAGCGTGGCTATACCGCAATTGAGTTCAAGTCCGTCGTGCGCAAACTGCGCGCGGCACGCCCTGGCCTCACGCTTTCTTCCGACTTTATCGTTGGCTTTCCGGGCGAAACGGAAGAGGATTTTGAAAAGACGATGAAGCTGATCGACGAGATCGGCTTTGACACGTCGTTCTCGTTTGTCTATTCGCGTCGACCCGGTACGCCTGCCGCGGACCTGACCGACGATACGCCGCAAACTCTAAAACTGCAGCGCCTACAAAAACTACAAGCGCGCATCAACGAACAAGCGCATGCGATCGCCCAGAGCATGGTCGGCTCCACACAAAGAATTTTGGTGGAGGGCACCTCTACACGAGATGTAAACGAACTGAGTGGCCGAACAGAAAATAATCGAATTGTGAACTTTGCAGCTCACCCGCGCCTGATCGGACAAATGATTGATGTGGTGATCACAGACGCGATGACCAACACCTTTCGTGGACGTGTTGCAAACGTAGAAGAGAACGCCACCCAGGATTCAACACACTCATGAGCCGCTCTCCCGCTAAAACCCCGACACGTGGGCGCGTACTTCCCGTAAAAATTAAACTCGAAGGCAGCAATCAACAGCTCTCGAACCTCTGCGGCCCCTTGGACGAAAATCTGCGCCAAATCGCAGATGGTCTGGATCTAGATCTTTCTCGTCAGGCCGATACGATTTCTTTACGTGGCCCCTACGCCGAAGCGGCTGGCACGATGTTGGTATCCTTGCATGAGCGTGCGGGTCAGCGCGCGCTCACTATTGACGATATACAACTCGCCTTGGTTGAGATTGGCGTCGGTCGCTTAGCCCATCCGGCGGTGCAGCAGTTCGATCCCAAAGATTTTCCTCCGCTCGATGACGAGAGCGGCACGATCGCGCTACGCACGCGCCGCAGCGATCTGCGCCCTCGGACACCGCGTCAGCGCGATTACCTCAACAATATTCTGAAGCACGACATCACCTTTGGCGTGGGACCTGCGGGCACTGGTAAAACCTGGCTGGCTGTCGCCTGTGCCATTGATGCCATGGAACGTGACACCGTGCAGCGCCTGATCCTGACGCGCCCAGCTGTCGAAGCGGGTGAGCGACTGGGCTTTTTGCCCGGAGATCTTGCGCAGAAGGTTGACCCCTATCTGCGGCCGCTCTACGACGCCCTGTACGACTTGATGGGCTTCGAACGGGTCCAGCGTCTTTTCGAGAAACAAACTATTGAGATCGCACCGCTTGCCTATATGCGAGGCCGCACACTGAATCACGCCTTTGTGATCTTGGACGAAGCGCAAAACACGACGCCGGAACAGATGAAAATGTTCCTCACGCGCATTGGCTTTGGCAGCAAAGCGGTCATCACAGGCGATCCTTCGCAGGTTGATCTCCCGAAGGGGCATAAAAGTGGACTCGCGCATGCAGTGCAAGTTCTGCAAGACGTAAAGGGCATTGCCATGACCAAGTTCACCAGTAAAGACGTTGTGCGCCACCCTTTAGTTGCACGTATCGTAGACGCCTATGAGCAAGCCGAACAATCAACCCCTTAAGCTTGCGCTAGCCGTTCAGTACGGCGCAGCAGCACCGCTTTTACCGCGCTGGCGTATCCGGCGTTGGGTGCAACGCGCACTGAATGCCGCGCAACAGGATCGGACATTCGCGTTCTCTGCTTATACTGTCGTCGTGAGGATAGAAGGTCTAGCCGATGCGCGAAGGCTGAATGCGCAATATCGCGGCAAAGATTACGCAACCAATGTTTTAACGTTTGAGTACGGTATCGCGCCTGATGGCAGTGCATCAGCCGACATCGTGCTTTGCTTGCCGATTATTAAGCAAGAGGCTCGCGCCCAACGTAAAGAGTTTCTTTGTCACGCGGCGCACCTCACGATCCACGGAACGCTGCATGCGCTCGGTTATGACCACTTGCGCATTCGCGATGCGCAAAAAATGGAAACACTTGAAATTAAAACTCTCGCCGAAATGGGAATTAGCGACCCGTATTACCTTAGGTAATGCCAGTACTTACCCCTGATTCGTTTCCAGCGCACAACCAAGCAATGACTTTCAGGTTATCCTAAGCGTCCCGTCACTCTGTCCCCGGACAATGCCAGATCCTTATCCTGCTGCTGAAGCGCCTAGCCCTTCTGCCAAGCCACCCCGACCCCGCCTGCTAGATCGCCTGCTTTCCTTAATGCGCCGCGAGCCCGAAGATCGGGAAGGCATCGTGACGGTTCTCGACGCCGCACGCGAACGCAACCTCATCGATGCCGATGCCTACTCCATGTTGAAGGGCACCTTGGCTGTTGCCGAGCAAACCGCCATGGACGTCATGGTGCCGCGAGGCAGAATGGACATGCTCGACGTCGAGGAGCCCGTCTCTGCGCTCATGCCTGAAATCATTGAGACCGCGCACTCTAGATTCCCCGTATTTGAAGGCAGTCGCGACAACATCATCGGTATTGTGATGACCAAAGACTTGCTGCGTCTGATGGTCACTCCCGAGTTCTCCCTCAAAGACTTTGTACGTCCTGCGATCTTTATTCCCGAGACAAAACGTTTAAACGTTCTTTTGCAAGAATTCAGACGCAACCGAAATCATTTGGCGATTGTGATTGATGAGCATGGCGGCATCACGGGTTTAGTCACGCTTGAGGATGTTCTGGAGCAAATCGTTGGCTCGATTGAAGACGAGTACGATGTCGATGGTGAAAAGACTATTTTTTCCGATGGCATACGCGCTTGGCGTATTCTCGCGACAACAGAAATAGAAACGGTCAATGCCGCACTGAACGCCGATCTTCCTGTGGGCGAATACGATACCGTCGGAGGATGGCTGGCGCACGAACTCGGAAGAATTCCAAAACGTGGCGATATTCAACAGCACGGCGATTTGCGGTTTGAAGTCATGCGTGCGGATACACGACGCGCGCTGTGGCTACGCGTCAAACAACGTGCTGGAACAGAATCCAGCCGGATGACGCAAGCATCGTGATGCAGTGTTGGCTCAAATGGCGCCTAGCCTTTGGGCTACTCGCTGCAGGTGCATTGCAATCCCTCACCTACGCACCTGACCCGCTTCCTGGCTGGTCCTTAAGCCTGGTCCAGTTAATCACCATGGCAATACTGGTCGGCTGCATCTGGCGCGCGCCAAGCCCTTTATTCGCCGCGCGTCGCGCTTGGCTCTTTGGCCTTGCACATTTTGCGATAGGTCTTTACTGGCTCACCATCAGCATGCATGTCTATGGCTTGATGCCCTTGCCTATCGCGATTGCGGCGCTGCTCGCACTGAGCGGTTATCTCTCGCTCTTTATCGGTCTGGCCGCTTGGCTGACGCACCGTTTTAGCCTGGACCCGACTCGCGCACCGCACACGGTCGGACAACCTATTCAGGCGGCACTCGTTTGGGCCGCGGCATGGACACTGAGCGAGTGGCTGCGCGCGACCCTATTTACAGGTTTTCCCTGGTTGAGTAGTGGCTATGCGCATGTCGACAGCTGGTTTGCACCTTGGGCAAGCATCTTGGGTGCGTATGGCGTGTCTTTCCTGACGGCTTTTGCCGCTGCAGCGATCGCAGGTCTGGTGATGGCGAATCCGCAAAGACGCGGTGCGGCTCAGACGCAACATGCGGTGACCGGGGTCATCGCACTCCTGATCAGTTTGAGCGGTTGGGGCCTTGGCCAAATCGATTGGACTCGCCCGGCTGGTGCGCCCATCGCGTTGCGGTTAGTGCAAGGCAACGTCGAACAAGGTCTTAAATTTACGCCGTCTCATTTACAAGACGTGATCGCCCAGCATCTTAGGCTCGCTCAGACGCCAACGCCTGAGGGTAGTCCCGCACCTGCCGCTATTCTTTTGCCCGAGACTGTGCTGGCCGTGTTTCAGCATCAACTCGCCCCTTCGGTCTGGCAAGCATGGATCGATATCGCTAACAAACAATCCACGACTTTGCTGATGGGCAGTGCGCTATTCAACCCGTCGGATCACAGCTATACCAACAGCGTGCTCGGAATCACCGCAGACAGCACGATTGAACAAATTCAACGCGCCTCGACTGGCGTACGCTATGACAAGCACCACCTCGTTCCCTTCGGTGAGTTCATCCCCTTCGGCTTTCGCTGGTTCGTCGACTTAATGTCGATTCCGATGGGCGACTTCCATCGAGGCGCCAACCCCCAGCCTCCGTTTGTAATTAAAGATCAACGCATTGCTGCGAACATTTGCTATGAGGATATCTTTGGTCAAGAACTAGCACGCACGATTCAGAACACAACCGACGCCTCTTCGCCCCCGGGCGGGGCAACGATTCTGGCTAACTTCAGCAACCTTGGTTGGTTTGGGAACTCGTGGGCGCTGCGTCAGCATTGGCAAATGGCACGCATGCGCTCGATCGAGACCTCCCGCCCGATGGTGCGCGCAACGAACACCAGCACCACCGGCGCAATCAACCAACAGGGCCAAGTGATCGCAGCCTTACCTGCACATCGTGCAGGCGTACTCGATGTCAGTGTCCAGGGCCAACAGGGGTTGACTGTCTTCGCACGCGCTGGCGACTGGACGATCTTGTTGTGTTCAATCCTCGTGCTTGGCAGTGCCGCAGTGATGCGGTCGCGTCGTCCCCCACGCTTACGCGAAGACGCATGAGCGCTGTACATGTAGAAGTCCTTGAACGTATGCTGGGCATTGACGCCAAGCTCTGGGATGCACTCGTGCAGCAAGCGGGTGGCTCCATCTTAAGCAGCCATGCCTTTTTAAGCGCCTTCGAAGAGTCAGAAAGCGTGTCTATCGAGACGGGCTGGCAGGCAAAACATCTTATTTTGCGTAACGAGACGGGCGAACTCATTGCCGCAATGCCTCTCTATGCGAAAAGCCACTCCTATGGCGAGTTTGTCTTTGACTGGGCTTGGGCAGAAGCTTACGAACGCCACGGCTTGAAGTACTACCCAAAGTGGCTCTGCGCCATTCCCTTTACGCCCGTGCCTGGTGCACGGATGCTCTGTGCCCCCGCGCATCGAACCTTGGCCGCTCAAGCGCTTGTGCAATGGGCCAGGCAGAGCAAGCTGTCCTCCCTGCATGTGCTCTACACCTCTGCAGCAGACCAAGAAGCGCTTTGCGCCGCTGGGTGTATGCCTCGTACCCATACCCAGTTTCATTGGGTAAATAAGGGCTGGCAACACTTCGACGACTTCCTGGCAAGTCTGACCCAGAGCAAACGTAAAAAAATTCGGGCCGAGCGTCGTAAAGTGAAGGAAGCCGGAATCACCACACGCGTGTTAACCGGTGCAGCGATCGAGCCATCGGACTGGGAGTTTTTCTACCAGTGTTACGCAAACACCTATGCGCAACGGGGCAATCCCCCCTACCTCACCCCTGCGTTTTTTTCTAAGATTGGGCAGACACTCTCCAGCCATTGTGTGTTGGCACTCGCTTATCGGGATGATCAGCCGATCGCGGCATCACTACTCTGGCTCGATACTGTTGACGGGCAACGTAAGCTCTATGGGCGTTACTGGGGTGCGCTCGAGCATATTGACTGCCTGCACTTTGAATTGGCGTATTACACCCCGCTTGAATGGGCACTCTCCCACGACATCGCGGTGATCGAAGGAGGCGCCCAGGGCGCCCACAAACTTGCGCGCGGCTTCGAACCTGTGCAGACGCAGTCGGCCCATTGGCTGGCGCACCCAGGATTCGCCGATGCCGTTGAAAAATTCCTCGAACAAGAACGAGCAGGGGTTTGCCAGTATCTAGGCGCCCTAAAATCGCCTTTCCGAGACGAAATCGGCGACTGATCAAGGCGTTACGAGTGGTTCCGGACTTGCGTTAGAGGCAAAATTTGTGCATAATCCCGTTTCTTCGCTATCGACACACTGCGGGCTGTATGCCGAGTGCCAAAATCGAAGTCAGTCCCTCCAAAGCGCTTTCAGTTCGGTTCTTTAGTGGTCTGTGCTGAAATTTTTGGGGGTATAGCTCAGCTGGGAGAGCGCTTGCATGGCATGCAAGAGGTCAGCGGTTCGATCCCGCTTACCTCCACCAGTTAAAGCGAAGAATGCATTAGTCCTGTCCCCTTCGTCTAGAGGCCTAGGACATCACCCTTTCACGGTGAGTACAGGGGTTCGAATCCCCTAGGGGACGCCAGTTTTCTGGTTTATTTAGTTCGTCTAGTAACCGCTGCGGAGCGGTAGTTCAGTTGGTTAGAATACCGGCCTGTCACGCCGGGGGTCGCGGGTTCGAGTCCCGTCCGCTCCGCCATG
>CANFEI010000012.1 GCA_947445495.1 Alcaligenaceae bacterium | reverse complement strand
GGCGTGGGCGGGACTGCCGAGAAAGCGGTGTTGATGGCTAAGCAGTCGCTCATGGAAGATCTGGACATGTATGAGCTGCTTGAGCGTGGCCCCAAAAATAAAATCGAAGAATTGCGCATCGAGCTCTACCATAAGGTCAACGCGCTGGGTATTGGTGCGCAAGGTCTGGGTGGTTTAACCACCGTGTTGGATGTGAAAATTCAAACCTTCGCAACGCATGCTGCTTCCTTCCCTGTGGCGATGATTCCGAATTGCGCGGCGACTCGTCATGCGCACTTTGAGTTAGATGGATCGGGCCCGGCCCATTTGCATCGACCTTCGTTGTCGGATTGGCCTGATGTCCATTGGGCGCCAAACTATAAGTCTTCAAAGCAGGTTGACTTAAACAAGCTCACGCGTGAAGAAGTCGCGAGTTGGAAGCCTGGCCAGACGCTATTGTTAAACGGAAAAATGCTAACGGGCCGCGATGCGGCGCATAAGCGTATTCAAGATATGCTCGCCAAAGGTCAGAAATTGCCGGTTGAGTTTCACGGCAAAACGATTTACTACGTTGGGCCCGTTGATCCTGTGGGGGGCGAGGTGGTTGGTCCTGCCGGCCCCACCACCTCGACTAGGATGGATAAGTTCACTGACATGATGCTCGAGCAGACAGGTCTGTTTGCAATGATCGGTAAAGCCGAGCGTGGCCCTGCGACGATTGAATCGATTCGCAAACATAAATCGGCTTATTTGATGGCGGTGGGCGGCGCTGCCTATTTGGTGTCCAAGGCGATCAAGGGAGCGAAAGTAATCGGGTTCGCTGATCTTGGCATGGAAGCCATCTATGAGTTCGATGTCGTGGATATGCCGGTCACTGTAGCAGTTGACTCAACCGGTACGTCCGTTCATACCACTGGTCCAAAAGAGTGGTCAGCAAAGATCGCCGGTATTCCCGTCGTCACTGCGTAAACGTGCAAGCGCCATGTCTCGAAGTTTCACACGTTGAAACTTCAAGCCATTGGCGCTTTGTGTCGCGGGGAACGCGTCGATAAACCAAAGGTGTACCGGCACTTTAAACGCCGCGAGTGTTGTAGCTAACCGTGCACGTATTTTTTCTGCATCGGGTGCCGGTTGATCTCGTTTGGGTGTGGCAAAGGCAACAGGCCTGAGCTGTCCATTGATTTCAATCCCCACCACTTGCGCACTTTCGACTTCTGGTTGCTCGGCTAACACATGCTCGATCTCGGTGGGGTCAACTAAAAATCCACCAAGCCTCATCGTATCGCCCATTCGAGACAAATAGACAAAGCTTGCGTCATCACGCATATAGCCGAGATCGCCTGTTTTGAAATACCCGTCTGTAGTGAAAGCGCTGGCGGTCGCTTCGTCGTTATTGAAATAGCCTTTAAACAACGTAGGTGAGAATATTTCTATTTCACCGGGCGTGTAGGGCGAACATAATTGACCTGTATCGGGGTCCTTGACGCGGACGCGGGCCCTTGGATTCGCTGCGGGCATGCCGCCTCCCAAAGCCCGATCTTCCAGGGGTAGGTCTGGACGTTGTACTGAAAACAAGGCGTGCACTTCACTCGAACCATACAAGCCACGCAGTGGAAATCCTCTTGCCGTGAGTGCGCGTGCTAACTCAATAAAACGCGGACTGAACGAGGCGAAACCGAACAGGCTTAGGGCGGGAAAGGGAATGTCACACGGCTCGGAGCGCTCAATCGTTTGCTGATCGACATGTTCGATGAGTCTTCGTAGCATCTCGTCGCTACCAAAAACATGCGTGACGCGCTCTGACTGGATGAGCGAGCTCGCACTGGCGGCATCAAAAAATCCATCAGTACGAGCGGCATACCCGCGGCAATCGCAGCTAATGCGCTATTCAGACCAAAGACACCACAGAACGGTAACGCACAGAGTAGGCGATTGTCTGAGCCGGCAAAGTTGTAGCCTTGCGCAACGTCGTTTGCATGTTCAGTCAGCGTGCGCTGAGTGTGCATCACGAGTTTAGGGCCTCTGGTGGTTCCAGAGGTTGTAAAGAACGCAGCGAGCGCATCAGGGTTCGCGTTTGCGTGAACTGGGTTAGACGTTATCTTTGTGTTGGGAGACGTCTTGACGAGCGGTATATCAAACGCGATGACCGGTTTATCAAGGAGCTGCATCGGTGCGTCGCTCTGGGCATCCAACATGATGATTTTTTCAAGAAAGGGCAGAGCCTTTCCATCTACCCCTTGGATAACTTGGGCAAAATCAATCTTTCGAAAATTAAGCTGTAGGACGAGTATCGATGCCTGTGAATTGCTCAGGATGTACTGCAGTTCGTGGCTACGATATTTTGTGTTGACTGCCACGAGTGTGGCATTCAGTTGCGCAAGCGCAAAAAACAGCATGAGCCACTCGGAGCGGTTGACCACCCATACTGCGACACGATCGCCGCTCTTGACCCCTTGAGCAGAAAGCCAAGAGCGAGTCAGGGAAACTTGGTTGTTAAACGCACTGTAGCTCAGTGCACGTCCGTCTTGAATCAGAATACTGCGTTCAGGGAACTGTTCAAGATGATTCTCGTAGAGCGAGTCAAGCGTGCCGACAGCGAGCATCTCAATACAGTTCCATGAGCTCGGTGTTGTTGCTGAACGCCTCGGGAGTTCCTTCTCGGATGATCTCTCCAGATTTCATGACGATCACCCGATCAGATATCTTGAGCGCTTCACGTACGTTCTGTTCGACAATCAAGATAGACATCTTGCGTTCTTGTTGTAGCGCTCGTATCGGACCCACGAGGTCTTGAAACAGTTTCGGTGCCAGGCCAATCGAGGGCTCGTCGAGCAGCAGACAACGTGGTTGACTGAGAAGGGCGCGCCCGAGCGAGACCATTTGTTGTTGTCCTCCGGAGAGCGTGCCTGCACGCTGCTGATAAAACTTCTTGATCATCGGCAGTACATCCATGACCCAGTCCAGCCGCGCCGCTTGCTCGCCGGGGGGGATAGCATTTGCCCAAAAACCCAATCGCATAATCTCTGCGACGGTCAGTCCTGGGAATACGCCACGACCTTCTGGTACGAGTGCGATCCCGGCAGCATTCATACCGCGTGGGTCTGGCCGCTCGATGGTTTGTCCTTCGAGCAAAATAGTCCCGTGGTTTAACGGCACTAAACCGAAAAGGGCTTTGAGTAAGGTCGACTTGCCAGCGCCGTTGTGCCCAATCAAACACAAGACTTCGTTGTGGCCTAGGGTAACGTTAAAGTTCTCGAGTACGGGTCTACCCCCATAACCCACTCTCAGGCTCTTTGCCTCAAGAAAATTAGTTTGACTCATGAGCGATCTCCAAAATAAATCGCCGCCAGATGGGGATCCTTTAGGATGTCTTGCGAGCTACCTTGTGCTAATAGTTTTCCTTGATCCAGGAACGCGACGCGGTCCGATAGCTTGATCACAATATCCAAATTATGTTCGATGATGCAGATGGTGATACCGCGCTTTACGTAGTCGCGTAATAGGGCAACAAAACGATCGAAAGATCTTGGATCTAGCCCGGAAGCGGGTTCGTCAAGTAACCAAAGCTTCGCCTCGCTTGCCATGATGCGCGCCAGACTAAGAAACTTACGTTCTGCATAGGCCAGATCTACTGCACGTTCGGCACGCTTCTCGGTGAGTTGCGTTTCATCCAGAATCTCTTTGACGCGCTTTTCTGCTGCTTGACGACCGTCTTGCCACAGCCAGCTGCTGCGCTCCATCACCGTCATGATGTTCTCTTGCACCGTCATTTGGCTAAAGAGGCGTAAATCTTGAAAGGTTCGTGCGATACCCATGCGGGCGATTCGCCAAGGTTCAATACCCTTGAGCGATTCACCCAGCCAGTGCATAGTGCCGCTTGAAGGGATGAGGTGTCCGGTGATCAGATTAAATAGGGTCGTTTTCCCTGCGCCATTGGGTCCAACAAGCGTCGTAATGACGCCTGCAGGAAGGTCGAGCGTGACGTCTGAAATGGCTTGCAGCCCACCAAAATTCTTATTGACGTTACGAATTTCGAGCAGAATTTTTTGCGCGGCGGCTGTCGTCATGCTGATTTCTCCCGACTGCGTCCGCCCACTAATCCTCCTGGGCGGAACATCATGAGCAACATCATGGCGAGTCCATAAATAATCTGCTGGATCGTGCCGAGCTCTGCTGGTGGTAGAAAAGGTAGGTAGGTGAGCGCTGCGGGTAATGACATCAGTAGGGCAGCACCGACGATTGGGCCAAACAGCGTGCCCGTCCCTCCAATAATGACCATTGCCATGAGCAGAATCGACATCTCGAGCGTAAAGCTTTCGACATTAATGAAGCTCATATAGAACGCGTAGAGACAACCCGCAACCCCTGCAAGCCCGGCCGACACGGCCACAGAAAGTGTTTTGATAGCGTTGACATGCTTGCCATACGTTTGAGCGGCTGATTCGCTATCTCGAATAGTCATCAGACTACGCCCGAAGCTGCCTCGTACGAGCAGAGCTGTAATCCCAACCAGTAGGATCAGCACAACAAGAGCGAGTGCCAGAAACGCGAGATCATCATTGAAGGTGTAGCCCAGTAGCTTAGGTCGGGGAATGCCAATCATCCCGCCCAAGCCGCCTGTGACCGCTTTCCACTCTGAAAAAATGGTGACGCCAATCACTTGAAGTCCTAGCGAGGCTGCGACAAAGTACTCACCGCGCACGCGCAATGCGGGGAGAGCTAACGCCATGGAGATAATTGCGGAGATGGCGGCGGAGGCGCCCATACAAAGCAGTAGTGAGTCAGAGGCATTCAGCGCGATGTAGGCCGTTACATAGGCGCCTACACCAAAGAAAATAGCATGCGCGAGCGAAAAGATACCGGCATAGCCCATGATGAAATTCAAGGTCAACGCCAGAATCGCGTTAATGCAAAAAAGTACTGCGATGTTTTGTAGATAGGCAATCATGTTGTGTTCCTCTTCACGACACTACAGCTCGACCGTACACGCCACCAGGACGGAACAGGATGAACAAGAACAGAATGACAAAGGTCACAGCCTCGCTCCATTGTGGATCGATAAAGGCTAGGCACAGGTTCTCCGCTAAGCCTAGGAGCATGCCTGCGACGGCTGCACCCCGTAAGCTGCCGACGCCACCCACAATTGTCGCGGCGATACTAATGAGCATGATGTGGTGCCCCATCGCTGGGTTGAGACCCGAAGTCGCGGCTGTCAAAATTGCTGCAGGTACCACCAAGATCGAGCCGATCAAGAATACGTATTGGGAAAGTCGCCTTGGTGTGAGGCCATAGACTTCAATGAGCCCTGGATTTTCGCCAAGCGCACGCAAGGCAATGCCGAGGTTTGTGCGGGTCAGCAGCCACTGCAACAGCGCAAAGGAAACAATTGCGCAAACGATTACCACGCCTGCTATTGGCGCAATAAAAAGACCTGGAATAATTTCTAGGCTTTTACTTAAGGGTGTAGATACCGTCACCATACCGCGCCCAAAGACGATGGAGATGACGTTTTGCGCGACGATCGCGGCGCCAAATGAGGCAACAAAAACTGTAAAAAATGAACCTTCATGGCGTTGGATGATCGCGTAGACATAGCGGTCAAGCAGCACCCCAAACAGACTTGCTGCGACGGCCGAGGCAATGGCCGCAGAAGGCCAAAACCAATGCAACACGGCATAGCATTCATAAAAGACAAAACCGGCAATCGTAAAGGTTGCCCCATGTGCCGCATGAAAAATCCGGGTCATGCCAAAGATCAGCGAAAACCCGGCTGCAATCAGCGCGTACAGCGCGCCGGTTTGCACGCCATTGGCGAGGAGTTGAGCAAACAACATGGGGCGTCTTCCTATTATTTTCCAGCAACTACAACTTTGCTTGTGCCGTCACCCACGATCTCGTTGATTTGAATCGGTGACTTCACCGTACCGTCATCAGCAAAAGATACTGTTGCTCCAACAAACTGGAAGGTTTTTGTTGCTTTGCGTTGCGCCAGCAAGTTTTCACCTGTGACGGGTTTGCCAGCTTTTTCAAGCGCAGCGGCCAAGTCCGCAAACGTCAAGACGGCGTTGTAATAGTTCAAGACGTACATATTTGGCTCTTTGCCATATTTCTTTTTGTAGTCTTCTTCAACACGCTTGGTTAGTGGATCGTTTTTGTTGGCGGTGACTTGTTGACTTGTGTAATACAAGCCTTTTGCTTCTGGCAAGGTCAGGACCGAGGGCAGGGACATCGCGGAATAGCTTGCCAGAGGCTGGCTGACGCCGTTGTCACGCAGTTGCTTGACGAGTTGCACCTGTTGGTTGCCATACGTTGCGATATAGACTACATCGGGCTTGGTGTCACGCACACGCGCAGCAATACCTGAGAACTGCTGAGCCGTTGTCGGAATCGAGAACGAGCCAACGACCGAACCACCAGCTGCCGTCACGGCTTTGCCTAAGTCTGTCAGGATGGCTTGTCCGAGCGGATCGTCCACATAGATCAACGCAATACGCTTGAAGCCTTTCTCTTTTACGAGGAAGGGAGCCATGGCAACGACTTCAAAGTTGGCTAAGGGAATCGTGTTCCAGAAGTACTCGCCCAGCGAAGCGAGGTCGGGTCCGACACCGCCACCGTTGACCATCACCGTTTTGGTGCGGGCACCAATCGGCGCGATTGCTTTAGAGACGCCAGTAAAAGCGGAAAGCATAAAAGGTACTTTACTGACGTTAACGAGTTTGTTGGCTGCAATAACGCCTTGTGCTGGCAACGCCTGACTATCTTCAAAGATGATCGACAGTTTGCCCGATAGTTTCTTGTCGGCGTTAATGTGCTCAACCGCAAGGTTGGCAGCCGAGCTAAAAACTTGGCCATATTCAGCGTTCGCGCCGCTCATCGGAAAAGCCGCGCCAATGGTGTAGTCCTTGGCGAGTGTGGGAGCGACAAGCACTGTCTGTAGCAGTGCTAAACCTACAAGTAGTTTTTTCATGATGTTGTGTCTCCAGGTTATAAAAAATGACTGCTATGTCGTGCGTAATTAGGATTTTCCAAGAATCTCTTTGAGAATCTCGTCAGTGTGCTCGCCTAACATCGGCGCTGAACGCTTGTACTCAATTGGTGTTTCTGAAAACCGCATGGGGCTTGCAGTGGTGGGTGCGGTGCCGCCCACGGGATGAGGAATATTTTTCCAAAGGTCCCGGGCAATCACTTGCGGATGTGCAAACACCTGATCGATCGTTTGAATCGGACCGCAAGGCACGCCGACCGCTTCTAGCTTTGCAATCCAAGCGTCTCGTTCACCCGTTGCCATAATTTTTTCAAGCAAGGGGATCAGCTCACTGCGATTTAAGATGCGTGCGCGATTTGTGGCGTATTTTGGATCCGTGCCGTAATCAGCAATGCCGATTGCTGTGCAATAGGACCGAAATTGCGAGTCGTTTCCCACCGCGACGATCATGAAGCCATCAGAGGTCTTAAAAACCTGATAAGGCACAACGTTCTGATGGGCATTGCCCGCCCGCTTTGGCGCTTGACCGGACGTCATGAAGTTTAGGTTTTGGTTTGCCAACATCGAAATATGGCAATCGAGCAAGGCGATATCGAGATGTTGGCCGAGTCCGCTATGGTGGCGTTCCTGAATGGCAGCAAGAATTGCAACGGACGCATACATCCCGGTGATGATGTCAGTGACTGCGACGCCCGCTTTTTGTGGACCGCCGCCCGGCAAATCGTCGCGCTCACCGGTGATGCTCATGAGTCCGCCCATGCCTTGGATCATAAAGTCGTAGCCGGGACGCTCTGCATAGGGGCCGGTTTGACCGAAACCAGTGATGGAGCAATAAATCAGCTGGGGGAACTCGTCCTTCATGCTTTCATAGTCAAGGCCGTATTGCTTGAGGCCACCAACCTTGAAGTTCTCAACAAGGATGTCGCAGTGCTTAGCAAGCTCTTTGACTAACTGTGTTCCCTCGGCGCTCGCGAGGTCAATTTCAATGGAACGTTTGTTCCGGTTGGTACTCAGGTAGTACGCCGCCTCGGTTGTATCTTCGCCGTTCTCGTCTTTTAGGTAGGGTGGCCCCCACGCGCGCGTGTCATCACCTAACTTTGGTCGTTCGACCTTAATGACATCAGCGCCTAAGTCGGCGAGGTTTTGAGTACACCAAGGTCCCGCCAAGACCCGAGAAAGGTCGAGTACGCGTATGCCGGTGAGCGGTGCTCGACGAGTCGGGTTGGTTGAATTTGAAGCACTCTGGGTCATGCTTTGATTCCAGCAAAGCCGTGACTTAATACGACGACATCGCGCTCTGCGACTTTGGCTCTAAAGCGAACCGCCTCTTGGCCATCTTTCCAAATTTCGCACACCAAGGTTTCACCGGGGAATACGGGGGAGGAGAAGCGTGTATGCAGTGCGGTAAGTTTTGAGGCATCGTTGCCACAGACCGCTTGCACGATTGCGCGTGCTGCCACGCCATAGGTACATAGGCCGTGCAAAATTGGACGGGGATAGCCGGCTTTTGAAGCAACGACAGGATCCGCATGTAGAGGATTGTTGTCCGCACACAAGCGATAGATCAATGCCGCCTGCGGCAGGGTTGGAATCGCGCAAGTCATGTCTGGTGCACGGTCAGGCGTTGCCTCGAGCGCCGCAGGGCTTTCGTCCGAGTGACTCAAGCCCCCGTCGCCACGGCAAAAAGTCGTTGAGCCGATCGTCACCAACAGATTGCCGTTAGCGTCGTGTAAGGTGCGCTCGCTCACAACCAAAGCGCCTTTGTCTGCGCCTTTGTCAATCACGTGTGTAATGCGTATGCGTCCAATGACGCGTCCGGAGGTCGGCAGGGGGCGATGGATGGTCAGCCGTTGTTCACCATGCACGAGCTTGACCCAATTAATGCCAGCCTTGGGGTCTTTCATCCAAAACCCCGGGTAGCCCAGTACCACGGCCATCGTGGGAAAGGTCTGAAGGTTTTGTTCGTAGACGTATTTCAAGTGATCCGGGTTGGTGGGCTCCTGACCAAACCCGATGCCGAGCGCGTAGAGCATGCAGTCGTTCTCGGTGTAGGTTCGATCAACCTCTGGAAACTTCCAGTTTTTAATGAGCTGATAATCCATGATTAGATCGGATCCCAGTCAATCGCATCGGGCGAGCGCTCGAGTGCCATGAAATGGTGCTTCATCGCAGGTGCTGCAATGTCAGCAATGGCTTCGGGTGTCCAGCCTGTGCTCATGTGAACGGAGCGTATGGGACGAGGCTGACTGAACAGCATAATTTCATTTGCGCGCACACCAAAGATTTGGCCGGTGACTTCGCTGGCTCTTTCACTACCCAAGTAAACCGCCATAGGTGCAATCTTATTGGCTTCCATTTTTTGCAGTTTGGACACACGCGCTTTTTCTTCGTCCGTATTCGCGGGAATAGAGCTTGTCATGCGGCTCCAGGCAAACGGGGCGATACAGTTTGAACGTACGTGGTAGCGCGCCATATCTAAAGCGATCGACTTAGACAGCGCAGCAATCCCTAATTTAGCAGCGGAATAATTGGCCTGACCAAGGTTGCCGATTAACCCCGACGTTGATGTCATGTGCACAAAGGCCCCGGACTCTTGTTCGCGGTAGTAGTTTGCTGCGGCACGGCTGACAAAAAAAGTACCGTTGAGGTGGACGTCAATGACTTGCGTCCATTCTTCTTCACTCATTTTGTGGAACACGCGATCACGCAGGTTGCCGGCGTTATTGACCACAATGTCGATGCGAACAAACGTCTGGACCGCGGTCTCGATGATGTTGTTTGCCGTCGCGCGTGTCGCAACGCTGTCTGTATTCGGTACAGCTTGCCCGCCAGCTTTGATGATCTCGTCGGCCACGGTTTGAGCGGGGCCTGCGCCTGTTCCTTCTCCGGCTAGGCTCGCGCCGATGTCATTGACAACAACCTTTGCACCGGCAGCGGCCATCGCCAGCGCAATGCCTCGTCCAATTCCACCACCAGCACCCGTCACGACTGCCACTTTACCTGCCAACATTCCGCTCATTACTGCTCTCCTGTAAATCGGTTGATCATTACCTTAACGCATTCGGCATGCTGCGGTGCGCAAAGCAAAGCCAGACACGCTCCTATGACATTGATGCAATAGTAGATTTTTTCTTTCGATAGGGGTATTCGCCATTTGCTAGGGCAGAGTTCGTTATTTTGGAAATATGTGGCATGTCCGAGGTGTGTTGTGAGCGGACGCAGGGATAACCCTGATTTTTCTGTGTCTGCAGCGAGAAAGATATCTCGAAATAATTGACGGGTATCATTGTTCTATGAACCGACAGGATTGCACTTGGGGCTGCCATGGGTTTTAGAACATCATTGGGTTCACGCAGCTATGTATTTGCGGATTTGAGGTCTTTGATGGCCAAGGCGAGCCCCTTGCGATCCGGAGACTGTTTGTCGGGCGTGGCGGCTGCTACATCAGAGGAACGAATTGCCGCAGCGCTCATACTCGCTGAGGTGCCGCTGAAACGGTTTCTTGATGAACCGCTTATCCCTTACGAAGAGGACGAGGTCACGCGTGTGATCTTGGATGATCACCAACCCGATACGTTTAAACGCATTTCCGGTCTGACTGTTGGAGAGTTGAGGAATTGGCTTCTCTCCGACGCGGTGGGGACAGAAGAGCTAAGCCAGATCGCTGGGGGGTTAACACCTGAAATGGTGGCAGCGGTCTCCAAACTCATGAGAAATCAAGACTTGATTTTGGTGAGTGCAAAGTGTCGGGTAGTCACTCGATTTCGGAATACATTGGGATTAGATGGCTGCCTGTCAGTCAGGCTGCAGCCCAACCACCCCACCGATGATGTGCGGGGGGTGGGAGCCTCGATCATCGATGGTTTACTGAATGGTGCAGGAGACGCTGTCATTGGCGTGAATCCCGCCTCGGATAATCTACGCGAAACGAGCCGTATCCTTTTGTTGTTAGATAAAGTGCGTCAAAAATTTGATATTCCTACCCAAACTTGCGTCCTTGGGCATGTGACGACGACGCTAAAGGCAATCGAGGGCGGGCTACCTGTCGACCTTGTCTTTCAGTCGATTGGTGGAACAGAGGGAGTGAATCGTAGTTTTGGTGTGAGTGTTGCTTTGTTGGAAGAGGCTTATGACGCTGCGTTGTCTTTGGGTCGTGGCACCGTAGGTAATAACGTGATGTATTTTGAAACGGGTCAAGGTAGCGCGTTATCCGCTAACGCACATCATGGCGTTGATCAACAAACGATCGAAGCGCGGGCCTATGGCTTAGCGCGCAGATTTAAACCTCTCCTTTTGAATAGCGTCGTAGGTTTTATTGGACCTGAATATCTCTATGACGGAAAGCAGATCATCCGCGCTGGCTTAGAAGATCACTTTTGCGGAAAATTGCTCGGATTACCAATGGGGGTTGATATTTGCTACACCAATCACGCCGAGGCAGATCAGGACGATATGGATACCTTGCTTACGCTGCTGGGCGTGGCAGGTATTAACTACATCATGGGTGTACCTGGATCGGACGATATCATGCTGGGATATCAAAGCACCTCGTTTCACGATGCCTTGTATATACGGCGAGTCTTGGGTAAACGACCTGCACCAGAATTCGAAGCGTGGCTAAAGAAGATGGGTGTAACGGATGAGCGAGGTGATCTCATTTGTCACGCGGATGTACAGGCATTGCTGAAATTTGAAGGGCTCTGACATGACCGAGTACAAATTAGTACCGGATCAATCTTCATTTTTAGAAGCGACGCCAGCATGGTCGGCCCTGAAGGAATTTACT
>CANFEI010000011.1 GCA_947445495.1 Alcaligenaceae bacterium | reverse complement strand
CGCGACACTTTGCACGCGCAGTCGACCGCGCTGTCAGGATTGCCCAATCCATTCCGACTGCATGGCACGTAAAGAGGGGCGAACCGATGAATTACCTTCCGCGCGGACTCGCAAGACCCTGCCTGAACGTAGCGTCGCGATCATGCTTGCGCATCGTTCAGGTCACATTTTGCTCGAACAACGACCCGCAACCGGAATTTGGGGGGGCTTATGGAGTCTGCCAGAGTTTAGTGCTGACGTATCGAGCACCGACTTCTGCGTGTCACTCGGTCTCCAAGTCACAAAGATTGAGAGGCTTCCGGCTTTTTTACATGTTTTTACGCACTATCGCCTGACGATTGCACCAGTGATCGCACGGACGACTGAACCCAAGTCTTCTGCAGCCGGGCAATCCTTTGGCAAGTCCACACTTCATTGGACCAAAATAAATTCACTGCACAGCAAAGGACTACCCGCACCCATTCGCAAGCTACTGCTTGGCCTAATAAACGACAACGTGCTCAGGTAAAACTGCGTTGCTCATCGTCATGCGGCGAACGATACTTGCTAATACTCATAAGAATGCCACAGGCGATTCCAATCGTGAGCAAGGCCGTCCCACCATAGCTCAAAAATGGCAGCGGCACGCCTACAACGGGCACTATGCCGATCACCATACCAATATTTACAAAGACATAGACAAACAGCACCATGGTGAGTGCTCCCGCGAGCAAGCGACTCGCGTGCGTGGACGCCCCAACAGCTATCGATAAACCCCGGGCGATCAAGACGAGATACAACACCAACAGCGTCACGCCACCGTACAAACCAAATTCTTCCGCAAAGACAGCGAAAATAAAATCTGTCGTCCTCTCGGGAATGAAATCGAGTTGGCTTTGCGTGCCAGCCATATAGCCTTTACCGTAAATGCCACCCGACCCGACAGCGATCGTCGACTGGATGATGTGAAAGCCCTTACCTAGCGGATCAGTCGTCGGGTCAAGCAACGTGCAAACCCGATGCTTTTGATAGTCGTGAAAACCAACCCAGGTAGTATCCGGCTGACACAACTCTTCTTGGTAAGCCATAACACTGACAATGCCAACTACTCCGGCAATCAACAACGGCACAAGCAACTTGAAAGACAAGCCTGCAAAATACATCACACAAAAACCAGCGCCAAAAACAAGCAACGCCGTTCCAAGGTCTGGCTGCTTCACGATCAACAGAAACGGAATCGCCAGTAGCACGCTCGCAATAAAAAAATCGAGGACTCTCACGGAACCTTCGCGTGACTGGAAATACCACACCAAAATAAGCGGCGCGGCAATCTTCATGATCTCGGAGGGTTGTATGCGTGTAAAGCCCAAATTCAGCCAACGCGTCGCGCCTTTACTCGTATCACCAAAAAACATCACGCCGAGCAAGAGCAACACCCCTAAAACATAAATCGGCACTGCCAGCCGAATAATGATGTGTGGTGGCGTCATCGCAACGACCCACATTGCGGCAAGGGCTACCGCAAAGTTACGGACCTGATCAGCGAAGCGCCAGTCTGTCCCACCGACCGCAGAATGCATCACCACAAGCCCCGCACCCGCCAATAAAAACAATATAACCATCAAGGGCCAATCGATTGCCGTCACAGCACGCACGCAAAATCTAAATAATATTTTCATTGTGACCCTCGTGGCGCAGGCACGTTGTTTAACGCAGCAGGTACTGTCTTTTGATCACGTAACAACCAGGCGTCAAACACCTTGCGTGCGATCGGAGCAGCAATACTCCCGCCCCAGCCGGCGTTCTCAACGAGCACCGCTACTGCGATTTTTGGCTGTTTGGCTGGCGCATAGGCCATAAACAAGGCGTGGTCTCGTAGGCGTTCGTCGATTGCTGAGCTCTGATACTTTGCCCCTCGCAGGCTGTAGACTTGCGCCGTTCCGGTCTTGCCGGCGGTCTGATAGGGCGCACCCACAAAGGCTTGGCTGGCGGTCCCAGAAAGCGTCACATCTGTCATGGCGCGTCTGATGACCTCCAAGTTCTCTCGCTTGAGCGCAATCGTATGTGTTGTCTGCGGCTCAACCACCGTTTGCTCGCCCGACAACGCGTCCCGAATCGAACGCAGCAATTGTGGCTTCATGTACGCACCATCATTAGCCAGAACAGCTGTGGCTTGGGCGAGCTGCATTAATGTGAAAGCGTTATATCCTTGCCCAACCGCTACCGAGACCGTTTCACCGGCATACCATCGTTGCTGATCACGCGTTTTATAGGCCGTACGTTTCCACTCTGTTGAAGGCAGCACGCCTCGGCGCTCTCCTTCGATATCTACTCCAGTTAACTGACCAAAACCAAAAGGCTTCATAAAGTCGTGCAACGCATTGACACCGATCTCGGGGCCCAAAGAATAAAAATAGGTATCCGATGACACGACCAGTGCATGGTGCATATCGATTGAGCCAAACGCTGCTGACCCGGCATTTCTAAATCGCTGGCCTGCGAACTCGAAAAACCCCGGATCATCTATTCGCTCATTTGCACGTCGCTTCTTAAGCTCCAGTGCAGCGAGCGCCACAAAGGGTTTATAGGTTGAACCAACAGGGTAGGTTCCATAAACAGGTCGATTAATCAGAGGATGATCCGGGGATTCGTTTAGGCGTCGCCAACTTTCGACATCGATTCCGTCCACAAATAAATTAGGATCAAACGAGGGCTGTGATACGAACGCCAGAATTTCTCCGGTAGCGGGCTCGATCGCAACAAGAGCGCCACGCATATTTTTAAACGCTTCTTCAGCGATCCGCTGGAGCCCCATATCGAGCGATAGCGTCAAATTGGCGCCTGGCATGGGATCTAATTTGCGCAGCACACGGACAGGTCGCCCGCGTGCGGTGATTTCCAGCTCTTCTAAACCCGTCTTGCCGTGCAGCAGTGCCTCGTAGGTTTTTTCGATGCCTTTCTTGCCAATGATATCGGTACCACGATAATTGCCAAGCTCATTTCTTTCTTCAAGCCCAAGCAAATCTGACTCGGATATACGGCCAACATAACCAACCACATGCGCAGCAGCCTGACCTTGAGGATACTCGCGCACCCAGCGCGCCCTGAGCTCAACGCCCGGAAAGCGCATCGAGTGCGCCGAGAACCACGCTGCCTCTGTCTCATTTAAATTATTACGCAACACAACACCCGCGTACCGGCCGCTTTCAGCGACTCTGCGCTTAAAGCGCCGCTGATCGGCCGGCCCAACATAAACAACTGGCGTTAATTTACTCAAGAGCTGATCAATATTGCCTGCCTTGGCGGGTACGACCTCAAGAGTAAAGCTCAGCACGTTTCGTGCGAGCACCTCACCATTACGATCCAGAATATCTCCGCGACGCGGAGGGATCGGAATAACCGCCATGCGATTACTGTCCGCTCGTGCCGACAGGCTGTCATGACGTTCGACTTGCAGCACCCAAAAGCGCATGACAAGTACCGCGAAACAGACGACTGCAAATAGTCCGGCCAGGACGGCTCTAAACACAAACTTGTTTTTTTGAATCTGGTCCGTATTTTTAAAATCAAACATACGCGACGAGCTTTAACCAATGCCTGTGCCAGCATCGTCCATCCGATGTTGAGGCAACAGTAATAACCAACCAGCAAGCGGCCAACAGGCAACCGTGAGTAATGTGCCTGGCAACCACGCCCACCCTGGCCACGCACTCACTAAAAAGGCACCCAACAAGACCGTGACGAACTTGACCCCAACAAATAAAGGGATCAAATGCATCGCCTGCCTCAACAAATCAAAACGCATCAACCGGCGGTACAACAATTGCGTCCCGTACACCACCAATGCATACAGCAGTGCCTGCAGGCCAAGTGGGCCTGCATCATGCACATCCAGCATCAATCCGAAACAGAATGCTGCAACCATCCCCATACGACGCGGTTCATGAAAAGACCAAAAAGCGATCACTACGAGCAGAATGTCGGGCGTAACGATCCAGTTTCGCCAAGGCAACAAGGACAACAGCCAAACACAAATCGTTGTGGTCCAGATGTAACGCCAACCCATCGTCGTCTGAAGGGAATGCGGCTGCAAATTTCGCGCTTGCGACAACGAGATTCCGAGTGAATGCTTTGCCATCAACGCTCCCCTTTTATTTTCCGCTTGTTAGCGCACGGACCGGCTGCGATCCCGGCGGAGTAATATTTGGGGTCAGCAACGCCTGCTCAGCTTCTAGTGAAACCTGCAATACCAGAAAATGTCGGTTGCGCTCGGGGTGCGAAAGCGGTTTGGCTTCCGCACGCGCAAAGCCCGAAGCCGGGCTGCGCTCTACGTGATCGATTCGACCAACGAATAACCCTGGTGGGAAAACCCCTCCTACTCCGCTTGTCACGAGCGTATCGCCATCTTTGATATCCGCGTCAGACGAGAAATAGCGCACTTCAACTTTGCCCGGCGAACCCGAACCAAAAGCAATCAGACGTAGGCCGTTTCGCAAAACCTGTACGGGTATCGACACCGCTTCATCGGTCAGCATCGCGGCCTCGGACGTCATGGCAGTCACACGCGTAATCTGACCGACCACACCACTTTCATCGATCACCGGCATCCCGGGTGCAATGCCCGCGCGACTCCCTTTGTTAAACACAATTCGCCGCACAAAGGTGCTTGATGGCTCGTAGAGCACTTCGACGACCACTGCAGGACGGTCGGCGGCTTTTTCCAGAACACCCAGCAGACGCCGAAGCTGCTCGTTCTCTGCGGTGAGCAATGCGGCACGGGTCGTCACTTGCGCCATCTCAATGCGCTGGCGCTGGAGGGCCTCGTTCTCTGTCTTAATCAAGGAGGCCGCATTCAACCAGCCATCAAACGCATTCAATGCATCTTTAGGAAGCAGCACAAGCCGCTGAAATGGGTAAACGAAGGTCGCAATTGTCTGACGAGCAGGGTTCGAGGACTTCCATAGCGCGTCAGTGAACAACAACGCCACCGCAAGGAGCAGGAGGAATGTCAGCGTAACTTCGGCGGCGGTGCCTTGCCGAAAAAGTCTTAGGGTGACGTGTCGTTGCATGAAAACTCAATACAAAATGACCCGGTCCCAAAATATCCAATTCCAGGCTGGCTGGACTTGAAGCGCAGAAGGTCCAGGGCAACTAGTCGTTAATAAATATCGCGCCTAGTTTTTCCAGATGCTCAAGGGCGTCACCGCAACCACGCACCACGCAAGTGAGCGGATCATCAGCGACGATGACCGGCAAACCGGTTTCTTCTTGCAGCAAGCGATCCAGATCGCGCAACAAAGCGCCGCCACCCGTCAGGGAAATACCCTTGTCGGTAATGTCGGCGCCGAGTTCAGGAGGCGTTTGCTCAAGCGCGATTTTGACTGCGGAGACGATCTGATTTAGCGGGTCGGTGAGCGACTCAAGGATCTCATTGGAGGATACGGTAAAGCTGCGTGGCACGCCCTCTGCTAGATTGCGTCCCTTCACTTCGATTTCGCGTACTTCAGAGCCCGGAAAGGCCGATCCGATTTCTTTCTTGATCAATTCAGCGGTTGGCTCACCGATCAACATACCGTAATTGCGACGAATGTAATTCACGATCGCTTCATCGAACTTGTCGCCGCCTACGCGCACGGAGCCTTTGTAAACCATGCCGCCCAAGGAAATCACGGCCACTTCAGTCGTGCCGCCACCAATATCGACGACCATCGAACCGCTAGCGTCAGAGACGTTTAAGCCGGCACCAATCGCAGCAGCCATCGGCTCTTCGATCAGGTATACCTGGCTTGCGCCTGCACCGAGTGCCGACTCGCGGATGGCGCGACGTTCGACCTGCGTCGAACCGCACGGGACGCAAACAATAATACGGGGGCTGGGCGCGAACATATTGCGCGGGTGCACCATGCGTATGAAATGCTTGAGCATCTGCTCGGTCACGGTGAAATCGGCAATCACGCCGTCTTTCATGGGGCGAATGGCTTCAATATTGCCTGGAACGCGTCCGAGCATCTGCTTTGCCTCGCGACCAACCGCTTGTATGATTTTTTTGCCTCCGGGGCCGCCGTCATGGCGAATTGCCACCACAGAAGGTTCATCGAGCACAATGCCCTTGCCCCGAACATAAATCAGCGTGTTAGCTGTCCCGAGGTCGATCGCCATATCGGTGGAAAAATAACTACGAAGGAATCCGAACATGAGTGTCTAGCCAAAAAATATTGACGCGCGCCTCGCGCAGCGATTGACCTTCTATCATAACTTATAATTCTTTAAGTAACGGCAAAAATGCCTCTCACATAGCACTAAACCAAGGGGTAAACCCCCTGAAATGGATCAACCCCCGCCCATGGCTCTCACTGACCAAGAAGTCGTCCGTATCGCCCGCCTGGCAAGGCTGCACCTAACCGAAGCTCAGCAAGCGCAGGCTAAATCGGACCTAAACAAGATTCTAGGCATCATTCAAACCTTACAAGCAGTGGATACGACTGGCGTCGAGCCTCTGGCGCACCCTTTATCTGCTGTGACAGAGGTATCCCTACGCCTACGTGAGGACCAAGTGACCGAAATATCCTCGGTAGAGCGCCGTGCTGCGCTCATGGCCAACGCCCCCGGCTCGGCTCAGGGCTTATTTTTGGTTCCAAAGGTCATTGAATAAGATGTCGAACACCCTGCTCCAGTTCAACTCTCTTGCGCAGCTGGGTCAGGCGCTATCTGCCCGTAAGCTGAGCGCCACCGAACTTGCACAAGACTGCCTTAAACAAATCCAAAAGCAAGCAGCACTCAATGCTTTTGTCGATGTCGATGCCGAGCTCACGCTGGCCCAAGCTCGCGTAGCAGACGCTATTTTTGCGGCGGGCACTGCAGGGCCTTTAACTGGTATACCTATCGCGCACAAAGACCTGTTTGTGACCGAAGGCTGGCGCAGTACAGCCGGCAGTAACATGCTTAAAAATTACATTAGCCCCTTTGACGCGACGGTGGTGCGCAAACTGCGCGAAGCCGGCTGCGTCAGCCTGGGCAAACTCAATTGCGATGAGTTCGCAATGGGCTCAGGCAACGAGCACTCTGCCTTCGGACCAGCTCGTAATCCCTGGGATCTGAACGCAGTCCCTGGCGGCTCCTCGGGCGCCTCAGCTGCTGCCGTGGCAGCCAAGCTTGTGATGGCCACCACGGGCACAGACACGGGCGGCTCAGTCAGACAGCCCGCTGCGTTATGCGGCGTCAGTGGGATCAAGCCCACCTATGGCGTCGTTTCGCGTTACGGAATGATTGCCTACGGGTCTAGTCTCGATCAGGCAGGCCCTCTAGCGGCAACTGCGGCCGACCTCGTCGAACTTCTCGACACGATGAGTGGTTTTGATCCACGCGACGCTACGAGCGCCGAACAATGCCACGGCATTGCAAATGCCCCAGGACGCATCCGCGGCACATATCAATCAACCAATACGCACTATGCAGCGCAAGGCGCAAAACCCCTGAAAGGCCTACGCATCGGTGTGCCGCGCGAATATTTCGGCGATGGCCTTAACAATGAAGTCGCGCAAGCCGTCGAAGCTGCCATCGCGCAATTTCAAGCGCTCGGTGCCACGCGCGTCGACATCTCCTTGCCACGCACACAGCTTTCAATTCCTGCCTACTACGTGATTGCGCCGGCAGAGGCCTCAAGCAATTTGTCGCGCTATGACGGCGTGCGTTACGGACACCGCAGTGAGAGCTATACCGATCTGGCCGACATGACTGCACGTTCCCGCGCCGAAGGCTTTGGCCCTGAGGTGCAGCGACGTATTCTGATCGGCACGTATGTGCTGTCCCACGGCTACTACGACGCCTACTACTTGCAAGCGCAACGGCTACGCAGAATGATTGCCGACGATTTTCAAGCTGCCTTGACCACACACTGCGACGTCATCATGGGCCCAGTCACCCCCACCGTCGCGGCACCTATTGGGCACAGCCAAGATGACCCAACCGCGGACTGGTTGGCTGACGTCTATACGCTCGGTCTAAATTTGGCGGGCTTGCCCGGCATGTCGATTCCCTGCGGTTTTGGTCGTGGCGCTGCAGGGCTGCAACTTCCCGTCGGTCTACAAATCATTAGCAACTATTTCGATGAAGGGCGACTGCTTGCGATCGCACACCAATATCAGCAAACAACCGACTGGCATCAACGCATTGCGGGGCAAGCATAATGGCATGGGAAATCGTCATCGGACTCGAAACGCATACACAGCTTTCGACCCAGACCAAAATTTTTTCCGGTAGCAGCACCCAGTACGGTGCGCTGCCCAACACGCAAGCCAACGAAGTCGATCTCGCCTTGCCTGGCTCATTGCCGGTCATGAATCGCGCCGCGGTTGATCGCGCCATACGCTTTGGCTTGGCGGTCGGCGCAGCCGTCGCGCCGCGCTCAATCTTCGCGCGGAAAAATTACTTCTATCCTGATTCGCCGAAGAACTATCAAATTAGTCAATTTGAAATCCCTGTTGTATTAGGCGGATCAATTAGTTTTTTTGTTGGCGATACTGAAAAAACTGTCAACCTGACACGTGCGCATTTAGAAGAAGATGCCGGCAAGTCTTTACACGACAACTTTGTGGGGCCCCACGGCGAATCCTCCACTGGCATCGACCTCAACCGTGCGGGCACGCCATTGCTAGAGATCGTTTCCGAGCCAGAGATGCGTTCTGCCGCAGATGCCGTCGCTTACGCCAAAGCCCTACATAGTTTAGTGATGTGGCTTGGCATTTGCGATGGCAATATGCAAGAGGGGTCCTTTCGTATCGACGCCAACGTCTCCGTGCGCCCAGAAGGCCAGAAAGAACTCGGCACGCGCTGTGAAGTTAAAAACGTAAACTCCTTTCGTTTCCTTGAACGCGCGATTCAATATGAAGTACGCCGCCAAATCGAACTCATCGAAGACGGCGGCAGAGTCGTTCAAGAGACCCGGCTGTACGATTCAGACCGCGACGAAACACGCAGTATGCGCAGTAAAGAAGATGCGCATGACTATCGCTACTTCCCAGATCCTGACCTCCCCCCGCTCATCATCGCGCAGAGCTGGATTGAGGAAGTTCGTCAATCGATGCCAGAGCTTCCAAGCGACTTGCGCGACCGTTTCGTCAACAAATATGGCCTGGCTGCCGTCGATGCCGCGCAACTCACGAGCAGCCGAGAACTTGCCGGGTACTTTGAAGAGCTGAACCAATCTCTGTCGGCAGGACAAGCCAAGCTCGCTGCAAACTGGATAATGGGCGAAGTGTCGGCCACGCTGAATCGCGAAGAAAAAACGATTGCGCAGTGCCCGGTCAGCGCCCAGATGCTTGGCATACTGCTTATGCGCATTATTGACGGCACGATTTCGAACAAAATCGCTCGTGATGTATTTGCCGCGATGTGGCTCGGTGAGCACGGCGGCCAAGCCGATGCCATTATTCAAGCAAAAGGTTTGACGCAAATCAACGACACGGACGCGATCTCAGCAATGATTGATGCGGTTCTGGCAGAACAGGCCGCGATCGTCGCTGAATATCGCGCAGGCAAACAAAAGGCATTTAATTCGCTGGTCGGACAAATTATGAAGGCCGCCAAAGGCAAAGCGAACCCCCAGCAAGTCAACGATTTGCTGAAAGCAAAACTCGATGCTTAGTTCGCTTGTGTGATGCCGTAACGTTTCCGGTACGCCAACACGGCGTCCTGATGCTGAGCAAATTCTTGATTGTTTTTTAACAACGCAAGGATGTCATCAAGTGAAGCAATGCTGACAACGGGCAAGCCATAACGCTGCTGGACTTCCTGCACGGCCGAATGTGATGACAGCGCCCCATCAGGGCCCGCACGTTCCATCCTGTCCATCGCAATAAGCACTGCACAAGGTGTGGCCCCTGCAGCCTCGATGATTTCGACCGACTCTTTAACCGATGTCCCCGCTGTGATGACGTCATCAATGATCACGACGCGCCCTTTAAGTGGAGCGCCCACCAACACACCGCCCTCACCATGATCCTTTGCTTCCTTGCGGTTATAGGCGAAGGGAATGTCTCGTCCCACCATTGCTGGGTGGGCGGCAAGCGCCACTGACGTTGCAGTGGCTAAAGGAATACCTTTGTACGCGGGTCCAAACAACATATCAAACGGCAACTTCGCATCAACAAGGGCTTGGGCATAAAATTGCGCAAGACGACCGACCGAGGCCCCCGAGTCAAACAAGCCTGCATTAAAAAAGTAGGGACTCGAGCGACCGGACTTGAGCACAAAGCTGCCAAACCGCAAAACGCCCTCGTCAAGAGCAAATTGTAAGAAAGCACAACGATCTGTACTGTTGGACATGGCATGACCCCGCGTTGGTAAACTTAACTATCCGTAATTATCTCACCGACCAGGAGCTTTTCTTTGCTGCGCATCACTTCACTCAATTTGAACGGCATCCGTTCGGCGTACAACAAAGGGCTCGCAACCTGGCTCAAGCAGCATCAAGCCGATATCGTCTGCCTCCAGGAGCTTAAGGCTCATTTGGATGACATCCACGAAGATCTAAAACATCCCCATGACTACACGGGACACTTTTACGCAGCAGAGAAAAAGGGCTACAGCGGTGTGGGGATCTACCTTAAGCAAGATCCCAACGCCATCATCACGGGGTTCGGCTGCCCAGAATTCGACAGCGAGGGTCGAATTATCCGCGCCGACTGGCCAAAGCTATCCGTGATTAGCGCCTACCTTCCCTCCGGGTCAAGCGGGCCAGAGCGCCAGGAAGCGAAGTTCCGCTTTCTTAATCAGTTCGGCCCCTGGATGCAAGCGCTGATGGATGATCACAAAAAGACCAAACGTGAATATGTAATTTGTGCGGATTGGAATATTGCCCATCAAGCGATCGATCTAAAAAACTGGAAGTCAAATCAGAAAAACTCCGGCTTCACACCAGAAGAGCGTGCATGGGTCACTCATGTACTTGAGGAGATCGGATTTGTAGATGTCTTCAGGCAGCTCGACGAGCGCGCAGAGCAATACACCTGGTGGAGTAATCGCGGACAAGCCTGGGCCAAGAACGTTGGCTGGCGTTTGGACTATCAACTCGCTACACCGGGCTTAGCAGCCAAGGCCTGTCGCACGAGTATTTATAAAGATGAGCGCTTCTCGGATCATGCGCCACTCACCATCGATTACAACTTCAGTCTGTCGTAACGCCGAACAAAGATCTCGTCCGTTAGGCGTCGGTGCGTCCGTCGATCCGCTCAATATCGGCGCGGCGCCAACGCAGCAGTAGCAACCCCGGCAAAGCAATACCCACTGTCAGCAGAAAAAAAGTTGGCCAGCCCACGTAAAGAACCAATGGTGGCGTGAGTGGGCCTGCAAGATAGGTGCGTCCCACTGCCGACAGGGCAGACAACAGCGCGAACTGTGTCGCAGAAAACTCACGCTTGCACAGTCCCATTAGCAACGCCACAAAGGCGGCCGTTCCCATTCCGCCACACAAGTTTTCCAACCCAACACCTGCAGCCAGGAGCCACACATTATGGGGCCCCACCGAGATCAACCAAAACCCAAGGTTGGATACAGCCTGCAACAAGCCGAACAATAACAGTGCGCGGTACAAGCCAAGCTTGGCCATCAAGGCCCCGCCCGTCAAGGCACCGACAATTGTCGCTGTCAGCCCCAAGAGCTTGTTGACCGTGCCCACTTCAGTCGCCGTATATCCGGCCGCACGGATCAGAAAGGTGGTCGATAACGCACCCGCAAAGGCATCTCCAAGCTTGTATAGAACAATCAGCAGGAGCACAGTCCATGCCTCGGGTCGTGAAAAAAACTCTTTAAACGGCTCAACGACTGCACGCGCTAACGAACGCGGCGCCTCGGCGGGTACGGCGGGTTCTGGTGCCCAAAAGGTCACCATCGCGACAATCAGCATCAGCACCCCCATCAACACATAGGTCTGCCCCCAGCCAAGCCATTGATCAGCCAGTATTAAGGCCAAGCCACCCGACACGAGCATCGCCAGTCGATACCCCAACACAGATAGCGCGGCACCCGCGCCACGCTCCTCTTTTTG